>QMOE01000501.1 GCA_003648125.1 Chloroflexota bacterium | reverse complement strand
CTGGCAGCGCCCTATTCCCACGTCAACCCGGTGGAGGTGGAGGCGGGGCTTGCGCAGGAGCGGGTGGTGCGTCAACACCTTTACGTCGAGCCGGATGGGGATGCGCTCCCAGCCCAGGGGTACAATGTTGTTTTGGGAAATCTCTTGCGCGATTCCTGTGAGAGTATCTGGGAGCACCCGGAGCGAAAAAAGTTCGTTACTGTTCAGCCTGCGCCGGTTGAGTAGCGGCGAAGCCGCGTATCGAAACCAAGCAGGCGACGTCAATAGACTCGCGTGGTTTCGATACGCCGCCAAAGAGCGTGGCGGCTACTCAACCAACGCTCGCTTCCCTGGCCTGAGCAGTCAAAGTTCTAGGTCACGCTTCGTCAGATCGCTATGTCAAAACGCCGCAATGCTCTATCTCTGACGCCGGAAGAATGGCACGCCTGGTACGTCACTCAGGCCGGGTGGACTAGCCAGACGCGGCAGTGGCTCTACCGGGAAGCTGGGCTGGCTCAGGCTCACGCTGTCCTTGAAGTCGGCTGCGGCAGCGGGGTTATCGCAGATGAGTTGGCCCAACTCGGCCCGGCTCGCGTGGTGGGGTTGGACTGCGACCCGCTCCCGTTGGCCTTTGCCCGCCAGCGAGGGGGTGGCGTGGCCTATGTTCAGGGGGACGCCCACGTCCTCCCTTTCCCCGACGGCGCGTTCGACCTCGTGGTATGCCACTATTTGTTTCTGTGGTTAGCCGACCCGGTACAGGGTGTGCGGGAGATGGCTCGCGTGGTCCGGCTCGCAGGCCGCGTCCTGGCCTGCGCCGAACCCGATTACGGAGGGCGGGTGGATCATCCCCCGGAATTGGTCGCTCTGGGCCGGCTGCAGGCCGAATCGTTGCGTCGCCAGGGAGCCGAGCCAGAGATGGGGCGGCGGCTGGGGGATATTTTCGCGGCGGCCGGGTTGCGAGCGCAGTTAGGCACGATGGCCGGATACTGGCGCCTGCCAGATTCCCCCGGAGCCGGGTTCGAGGCTGAATGGGCAATGCGAGAGCGCGATTTAGCCGGTCTGCTCTCGCCGGGCGAACTGCGCCGGCTGCGGGCTGTAGACCGGCAGGCGCTGGCGGACGGCCGACGTGTTTTGTTCGTCCCCACCTTTTACGCGTTGGGTAAAAAGATGGTTTGATTATGGAACCAGGGCAGCTCGCAGCAGCGCTGTGCCGATGCCAATAGCTGACTCGGAATTGGCGGGATGTTCCAGGATGACCGCCACGGCGTAGCGGGGCGCGTCTGCCGGGGCCACGCCCAGGAACCAGACGTGAGGGGGCTGTCCTTCTCCGGCGACGGCCACTCCCCAATGCGCGGCGACGTTATCCCCGTACCTCTGCCATGCCTCCAGCAATCTGCGTGCGTCACCGGGCGCGATGACGGGCCGAGGCTCTCCGGCGCTGGGTGATTTATGCCAGTTCCCCTCCGCATCCTCGAGACGGAGCACCAATCGGGGGGCGGGCATCTCTCCTCTGTTAGCCAGCGTCCCGGCCACTAGCGCCATCTGCAATGGGGATACGGTTAGCTGCCCCTGACCAATCGCTTCGGCCCGCAGAGCGATTGCAGTCGTGAGCGTTTCTGTGGTCCAGTCGGCCGCTGCGGTCGGTATCTCCAGTGGGGGTGGAGTGATGGTGAGTGCCCAACGTTCTATGGCTTTCTCGAGGCCAGCGGCCCCCAATTGCTCGCCCAGGTCTGCTAAAGGAGCGGGGCAGGCGGCGGCGTAGGCATCGGCCAGCGTGTGTGCTTCGGATAGCGTCGCGCTGCAACCCAAGAGTGTGCCGTCCACGGATAGGGTCGCCGTCGCGTTGGTGGCTGGGGCGGCGAGATTGGCTATGCCCTCGTCCAATGCCTCGGCGAGGACGATGGTCTGGATGGCGGCCCCCGGTTGATAGAGGCCGTGGGTGGCGCGGTTGACCAGTGGCGCGGTGGGGTCTTGGCTTAGTTCACCCCACGTTTCGTCCAACTGCTCTGGGTCAAAGGTGGGGCTTGAGGCCAGCGCCATTATTTCGCCGCTGGTGGCGTCGAGCAACACGATGGCTCCGGCCTGGTTTGCCAATGCTTGTTGAGCCTGGGCTTGCAGCGATGCGTCGAGTGTCAGTTGCACGTCGTGGCCCTGGGGTAGCCGATGGAGCAAATCATCCCCCGCGACCTGCCACACGCTGCGGCCAGCCTCTCCCCGCAGTTCAGCGTCGCAAGCCGCCTCGATCCCGCCGGTCCCGTAGCGCAGGCTGGCGTAGCCGATGGCTGGGGCTGCCTCTGGGATCGGATAGCGTCGTGAGATGGCCCCATCATCTGCTGTCTCCACGTCGGCCAGCACAGCGCCGTCCCGATCCAGGATGCGTCCGCGTATGATGCGCTGCTCGTAGAGCACGCGGCGCGGGTTATCGTCGCGGGCGCTCAGGGGCTTGGCGCTGACGACGGCCCAGTAGCCACAAGTCGCAGCCAGAAGAACGAGGGCGGCAGTGAGGACGGATGCCAGGTGGATGAGGGGTTGGTCGCCTAGTTGGTTGAGGGGCATCCGCTGAGTTTGAACTTGCGCCGAACTGGCGCGAATGAGAAGGCCCAGGGCGATGAAACTGGTCAGGATGGAACTGCCGCCGTAGGAGACGAATGGAAGGGTAACGCCGGCGATGGGGGCCAGCTTGGCGTTTCCGGCCATGATCACCCAGGCCTGGATAACCAGCCCGGCTGTCAATCCTGCGGCCAGGAAACGCTCAAAGGGGCGCGTGGCGCGGACGGCGATGCGGAACCCGCGTAACATCAATATCCCATACAGCGCGACGACGACCAGCGTCCCGACCAGGCCGAATTCCTCCCCGATGGCGGCAAAGACGAAATCGGTATGCACGGCGGGGATATAGGTCGGGCTGCCCAGCCCCAGCCCTTGACCAAAGACCCCACCGGCTCCAAAGGCCAGCAGGCTCTGCACGATCTGAAAAGACCGGTCGGCGGCCTCCGACCAGGGATTGATCCAGCCGTCCACCCGCAGCGCGACTCGGTCAGAGAAGCGGTAGCCAGCCAGTCCCGCCAGGGCGAATAGCACCAGCCCGACCGCGACGTACTCCCACTGGCCG
>QMOE01000500.1 GCA_003648125.1 Chloroflexota bacterium | reverse complement strand
TCGATATACTCAAATATCTTCGCCACCGTTTTCGGCCCGATGCCGTCTATGGCCTCTATCTCGTCATACCCGGCCTCGATAATGTCATCCAGATAATGATACCCGTTCTCGTTCAGCAGTGCGATATACTTCTGCGAAACGCCAGGGATCTCCAAATCCGAATAGGGCATCCCCTTCCTTCGCCTTGTTGCGGCTTCAAGAGCCTCCTCGGGGTCAAACATACCCCAGGAGGCCCATACTTCGTATTTGTCCTTCATTTAGAGCCACCCCCTATACGGTCTAACTCGGGACGGCTCCGCCAACTCCAAACATTATCCATGCAAGCGTGTACTGAGCCGCATTATCCACAAACGGGGCTATATACTTCGCACAAGCATCCGCACCAGTGCCCGCCGCCTCGGTCCAAGTAAGACCTCCCTGTGCCGCACCTGCCAGATAGTCTCCTACCTCCAGCGAGGTCAGGGACCCGAGCTCGACCAGTGCCGGACCCGCTATCTGCATCAGGATAACGTCTCCCGTGTCACCGGAGCCACAAGCGATACCGATTATCTCTTCATCACCATCTCCGCCAATGCCAACCACGGGTATCGTATCCACGGAAGTTAGTTTCAACTGCATACCTTCCACAACGGAATCCGCACCCAGTTCGACAGGAACGAGAACCCCTGCGGCAGGAGCATGGCCCGAGCAGTACTTACACACCCTTATAGCCGCAATACTGATAACCTCGCCATTGCCCATAGTTCCTCCGTTCAGTTCAAAGGAGATGGACTTGATGGCACGCCAGTCAAAACCCGTGTCCTCCGTGAACGATGAAAATGCAACCGCATACGTCCCCCAGAGATCGGCGTGATTGGAATCGATAGCGGGGAGGGAATAGGTTGCATCCCTGTCCTGCCAATCGGTTATAATCAGGTCGATGTCAGTAGCCGCAAGTGCCTGTGCCGCATGCCGTGGCACAATTATGTAATTATAAGGGGTCCAGTTCTGATACTTTATCTGAATAGCGTCCTTGTCCTCGGGGAACGTGGAAGCGTCACCAGTCAGTGACTTGGTTACCTTCACCGCCGAGGCAAACGCCGAACCAGTAGTGAGCTTGACAGAAGCATCGCCATTCAGATAGTTTGTCTCGTCTATCTCCACGGTTATACCGTTTGTTGCGGCATCATCAGCCGGAACCCAGGCCGCCTTCGCAAGTGCGGAGGAATCGTAATCCATAGAATCTATAAGCCTGACCCTGTTCCCATTGGCCCAATCATGAATGTCCCTAAACTCGTTCTTCAACTGTCTGGTCAAAGAAAGGGTTTTCTGGAGATCATTCCTCGAATCATAGGTCTTGATCCTGTTTCCAACAAGAATAGGTTCGCTCTTTCTCACTTCAAGAATATTTGAAACCATATCTTTCTCACCTCGATATTTGATAGCATCGCATGAGGGAGAGTACCGAGGAAGTCCTCCCCCTCACGCTTTTAAGGTGGCTATCAGTACACCTCAAGTATTCCGATCTGCTGTGTATAAGTGGGCTCAAGAACAGTCCTGATATTCACTCTGAACAGCATCGAATCGGTATTCGTCTCGTCATCAAGAGTTATCCTCCTGGTCATGACATAATCTGTCGGAGCACCCTTGATAAACCCTCTCGGAGGATCTATCTTGGTGTATGTGGTTGCGGCCTTCTGGTCGGTCAGAAGGATGATCTTATCCCTGTTGTCCGTCCCGCCATAGTCGAGGCCATCAACCTGTGTCAGACCGATAAGGTCAATCCCATCAAGCCTGATGGCCGATCTCCCGCCAAGCATACCTGCATCTATCGGAGACTGTTCGTAGCTCCTGTCGTTCTCGTAGAACCAGAGCTTGATCTTCTCCAGAACGGTCTCGTGCATCAGTATCTTGGAAAGAGGGGCACTTGTGGTCTGGGAATTGAACATGGTTTTCAGGTTCGATATGTCGGTCACGAAATCCGGGTCACCGCCATTCCAGTAAGAACCTGCGGCAAGCTTACCACAGATGAAACCATACGTGGAATCGTATCCCATTCCGGTCCCGTCCTCGTTCTGGAGGTAGCCGGAAAGCTCCCCACCAGACGAGTAAGTGAGCGAATTGAGAGCACCGTCAAGTATCTCCCAGTTTACCCATTCCTGAATATTTCTGGAGATGTATCTGTAAGCATCTCTCAGTTTCTTCACATTCATGGGGGTGGGCCTCATCACGGATTCAGTGATGTCATAAGCAAAGCCCCACTCGGCTATTCCCTCATGGGTAACCTTGTAGTCCCCGAACCTGACCCTGGGATAAAGGGTCCCATCAGCATGTCTCTGGAGCTTCTTCTTGAACTCATTCCTTCCGGGAGTTGTGTACTGACCGGATGAGTTCTTTGCCCTGATCTCCCTGACAATATCGTCACCAGAGACAGGGAACCTCGTAGTGAGGAACTTTTCCCAGATAAGTGACGGGTCGATTATCTCATTAGCCATTCTTCCGGCAACGGAAGGCTTGAGCAGGTCATTGTGAAGTGCTCCAACCATTGCCGCCATGTTATCATTATCACCGTAAGCCATTTATCTCACCTCACGTCTGTGTCCTCATCGGTCGAAGCCCTTCAAACACACCAACGTATGCCGTATTCGATGCAGAATAGTGCATGGCTATCGGTTCCGTAAGGAACCCGTTCGCACCAGTGTCATCACCATTGGCATCATAGACGGCTCCATCTGCAAGAGAGAGTCCGGCTCTGCCATAGACAAAGCCCGAGGACGATATATCCCAGATAAGTGAGTTACCCGGAGTAATCGCATTACTCTCTGCATCAGGTGTGAGACCATCGTAGATGTTTGAACACCAGATATACGCCTTCGCTATTCTGTAATACCCATTCGAGAGCATGTCGGCCCATGTGCTCTGATTCTCACTCGGCATCTTGACAATATGCTCCGGATGCTCCGCAATGAAACCAATCGCCAGATTGGAACTGGTCCCTGCGGGACAGACCACCGGAAGCCCGCCAGTCGCATCCATCGTATTTGCCGTATCAGCCGAAAGTTCTATCAGGTCACCTTTCACAAGCGGGGATGCGAACGACACAAAGTCGTTACTTACAACAC
>QMOE01000499.1 GCA_003648125.1 Chloroflexota bacterium | reverse complement strand
CGGCCTGACGCTGCTGGTTGCCTGGATCACGGACGTGTTGGATGGCCCCCTGGCCCGCCGCGACCCGCGCGGGATTCACACCTGGATCGGCGATCACGACCTGGAGGCGGACCTGACGGTGGCGCTGGGCGTGTGGATCTACCTGGCCCTGACCGGGTTCATCTCTCCCTGGTTGGCCGGCGCGTATGTGCTGATCGTCGCGGCGGCCTTATACCGCTTTGGCTCGGCCCATCTGGCCTGGGGGGTACAGGCGCTGCCTTACGGGGCGATGATCTGGACAGCCTGGCGGGTTGCGTCGCCGTACGGAGTGCTGCTCGTGGCCTGGATCGGCCTGGTGCTGGCCGCCACCTGGCCGCGTTTTCCACGGCAGACCCTGCCCGAGTTCCTGGGCGGGATGCGCGACCTATTACAACGACACTGATTGGAGGAAAAATGTTGACTCAGCAAACGATATTAGAGGCCCTGCGCCCGGTCATAGACCCCGAGATCGGGCTAAGTGTGGTAGATCTGGGGATGATCCGCGAGATCGCCATTGATGGCAACGCTGTTGAAGTCAAGATGGTCCTGACCGCGCCGTTCTGCCCGCTGGCCGGGATGATCACCGAACAGGTACGGCAGGCGGCAGCCGCCGTGGAGGGGGTCAAGGAAGCAAAGGTGACCCTGCTCGACGAGCCGTGGAACCCGGCGTGGATGCAACAGTGAGGCATCGTCCAATGAACCGGGATACCCGGTGCATTGAATATCGTTTCATCTTATCGTTGATTCTGACCAGCCTGATCCTGGCCGCCGAGGTGGTCGGCGGGCTGTGGACCGGCAGCCTGGCGCTGCTCTCCGATGCGGCGCACGTTTTCCTGGATCTGTTCGCGTTAGGGGTAAGCTACACGGCGCTGCGTCTGACCGCGTTGTCGCCCGACGACCGCCACACTTACGGTTTCCATCGGCTCCAGGTGTTAGCCGCACTGCTCAATGGGGCCACGTTGCTGCTGGTGGCCTTTGAGATCTTTCGGGAGGCGTGGGAGCGTTTCCACCACCCGGCCCCAGTGCTGGCCGGACCGATGCTGGCCGTGGCCGTGATCGGACTGGTGGTCAACCTGATGGTGGCGCTGGTACTGCGCGAGCACGACCATCACGACCTGAACGTGCGCAGCGCTTTCCTGCACGTCCTGGGCGACGCGCTGGCCTCAGTGGGCGTCATCGTCGCGGGACTTGTTATCCTCGCTACCGGTTGGTTGTGGATGGATCCACTGATCAGCGTGCTCATCGCGCTGATCATCCTGCTTGGATCGGGGCGGGTGCTGCGCGAGGCGGTGCACATCCTGGCCGAGGGGATGCCAGAGGGAATGACGGCGACCCAGGTGGCGGAGCGAATGGGACAGGTGGCGGGGGTGAAGGAGGTGCATGATTTGCACGTCTGGACGGTCAGTCCCGGTTACGTGGCCTTCAGCGCGCACGTGGTGCTGGCCGATCAGGTGTTGAGCCAGGCGCAGAGCGTGATGGATAGCTTGAAACAAGTGTTGGCCGAGGAATTTGAGATTGAGCACACCACCATCCAGTTCGAGTGTGAAAGTTGCGGACAGGGAGCGATGGTGTGCGTAAATGGAGATTGAAAAATGGCCCTTTGTTGGGTAAAGGCGGGCAAGTGTGGGCAAGAGACGAGCGTCGAGACCCACAAAGTTGACCCGACACACGTCGTCTTTGATATCACGACCACCTGCGAGCACATCCAGGTGCTGGCCGATAAGCTGGTTCGGGTGGACGTACGTAGCGCACGACATGTCCTGCCGGCTGGACGAGACGCAGGTCTACACGCTGGCGGCCAGGCACGTCTGCCGCAACAGTTGCATCGTGCCCGCCGCGATTTTGAAGACGATGGAGGTGGCCGCTGGCATCTTTTTGCCGGGCGATTGTCAGAAGGTCTACAAGCGCACGAAAAAATAGCAACGTTATCAGACCTCCGAAGTCTCGGAGACTTCGGAGGTCTGTAATCAAGCAAGGAGACATCGAGTGAACGCTTTTTACCTGGTCCCACCCATCTTTTTTATCATCGCCTTTGTCTTTTCCATGCTGGGCATGGGCGGATCGCAGCTCTACATCCCTATCCTGTACTGGATGGGCCTGGATTTCAAAACCGAGGCCGTGCCGCTGGGCATGTTGCTCAACATGGTCAACAGCAGCTCGGCGGCTTTGACTTATGCCCGCAAAAAACTGATCGTCTGGCCGGTGG
Organism: Chloroflexota bacterium; assembly: GCA_003648125.1. The sequence continues at coordinate 878 of QMOE01000499.1, read as the reverse complement.
CGATTCCCTTTGCCATAGCGATGATCGCTTTCGCGCCGCTGGGGGTGTGGCTGAACGTGCAGTTGCCGGTCAAACCGCTGCTGGTCTTTTTCGCCCTCTTCACGGCGGCCGCGGCGGTGCTGATGCTCTCCGGTTGGAAGCCGAAACGGGGCGAGATGTCGCCCAAGGGACGCGCCATCCTGGGCCTGACGGCCGGCAGCGGCCTGGGGACGGTAGCCGGGCTGATCGGGCGCGGCGGCGGGTCGTTCGTCGTGCCGCTGTTGTACATCGCCGGGCTGGAGGCACGGAACGCGGCCGCCACCTCGGCCTTTGTCGTCACCTGCTCTGGCACTTCCAGCTTTGTCTCGCACCTGGCGACGGCGGCCCGGCCGCAATGGGGAGTGCGGATCGGCAGCGTGGCGGCGGTGCTGTTGGGCAGCCAGCTTGGCTCGCGGCTGATGGCCGGGCGAATGAAATCCCGCGCGGTGAAGCAGGTCTTTGGCTGGGTGTTACTGGGTGTGGCGGCACTGATCATCGTCAAGGACGTGATCCTGAAGTGAAGGAGCACGGCACTGAGAGGGCAAGATAGTTCAGAAACACGAGTCTCGGCTACGAACCTATCGGGTTACCGTGACCCGCCAGGACGAGGCGCACGCGCTGGCTTCATCCCACGGCCACACGCTGACAAAACACGCCGGTCACGGACCGGCTTGGAGCAGTGGATTGCGGTCTATTGGTTTTCGGTCTCCTGGGAAACGGTTGGGCACCCCCTCGGCTCGGCAAGGTCTCTGACCGCAGCCGGGGGCTTCGGTCGGAGACCTCGCCCAACCAGAGGTTTCACAAAGTGGCTATGCATGGATCGCGCCCCCCTCTAGCTCCCCCCGTGGAACGGGGGGAGG
>QMOE01000498.1 GCA_003648125.1 Chloroflexota bacterium | reverse complement strand
CCGGTGGTATCCTGGCTCAACCCCCACAGCGCTTCGGCGTACCCTTCCTCAGCGGCAGCGATCACGTTGGGATCATCGGTCGCCTCTTTGGCCTGCGCGAACCGGTCAATCGCCTCGGCGTACTCTCGCTGTGAGGCAAGCTGCCGGCCCCACTCGTTGTAGGTCTGCCCTATCTCCACCTGCGCGGCGCCGGCCGGTTCGGTGTAGGGATACTTGCTGAGGATGGTCCTGTACTTGGCAATGGACACCGAATAGGTTCCCTGTTCCCGCAGTTGGGCCGCCCACTCGGCGTAGATTTGAGCCACTGTTTCTTCGAGTCCGGTCGCGGCCAGCGCGTCGGGGTATTCGTCGAGGATGATCTCGTATTTCTCGACCGCCTCTTCATAGTCGCCAGCATCCAGCAGTTGGGCCGCCCACTCGGCGTAGGTATCGGCCGCCGCTGCGCCGATCTCTGCCGCGGCCACTGTGTCTGGGTACTCGCGGAGAATGATCTGATACTTTTCGACGGTCTGCTCGTAATCGCCGTCCTCCCGTAGATTGGCGGCCCATTCGGCGTATGCCTCGGCGGCCAAGTCAGCGGCCTCCTCGCCGGCCGGCGTGTCTGGGTACTCGTTCAGGATGACCTCGTACTTCTTGATGGCCTCGTCGTACTCGCCCGCTTCCTCAAGCTGTGCTGCCCATTCGGCATACGTCTCGGCGGTGAGCGTCGCGGCCTGTGCTCCGGCAGACGTTTCGGGATAGTCGTTCATAACGACCTGATATTTTTCAATGGCGGCCTGATACTCCTCTGCCTGCCTCAACTGGGCCGCCCAGTCGCCGTAGGTCTCGACCAGGGAGTCCTGGGCGAAAGCGAGCAGCGCGCTCTCAGGGTAGAGATGCAGGTAGGCCTCGTAGCTGGCGATGGCGTCGGCGTATTCCCCTTCCTGGCTGGTGTTCTCGCCAAAGACGAGCAGGCTGCACTCGGCGACGCGAGCGTCGGCGACGGTCACGTTAGGGCTGATGGTCAGAGCGTAAAAGGTGGTGACGCTGTTAAAGTGCCGCATAGCGGCGCGGCAGTCTGCCTCCTCGTAGGCCGCCACCCCAGCGGCGAACGCGCGCTGGCCCAGGGCAAAGTAGCCACCCAGACCACCCATTATCACCACCACGATGATCGCGGACAGCGCCAGAGGGAGCCATGCCCGGCCGATGGTTCCCGCCGGGCTTGCCCGCACCAGCCGCCGGGCCTGCCACCAGCCGTCAAAGGTCATCCACAATAACCACAGGCCGATGATGGCCGCCCACAGTCCCGCAAGGGCGGCCCTCTTGGTCAGGAAAGGTGTGGCGATCAGGCCGACCGTGAGCAGAAAGTGGATCAGCCAGCGCAGCCAGCGCTTTATATACAGGTAACCCAGGCCCAGCCCGGTAAGGTTGAGCAAGGCTACCACAGGCGGCCAGCGGGGGACGCCTCGAGGCGGGCGAGCCTTACGCCGTTCCCGCTTCTCCTCGGGCGCCGGGGTGGGGATAGTTTCTTCCTCCACGACCGTCGGCTCCTCCTCCAGCCTGACCTCGGAGAGGGGAGCGGGGCCAATGCCCGGTGGAGTAAAGGCGCGACCGCTTTCCCACCAGTGCCGCACATAGACCCACGCCTGTTGTTGGTCCACCTCAAAGAGGTGGACGCACTGCTTGCAGACCAGCCAGGGAGTGGCGTCCTGGGCGATCTTCTCGGTCATAGTGGCGCACTCGGACGAGTCCAGGAATGCGTCGTATGACGGTATACCCATCGCCGTGAGTTTCGCCTGGTGGCGCCGGTAGTAATCCAGCCAGAACCGGGGCGAGCGGACCACCTGGGTGGTGGTAAGCAGATAGCCTTCCGGTTCGGGTATCGCCGCGTTACAGATGTCACACTTGGCTTCATTCATTGCTTTTTCCTTTCGACTGCCTGAGACCCTTTGGGTCTGCATCTAGAACCCCAGTTTCCCCTCTCCCGTCCGTCGGGGAGGCTCTGGCGTGGCTGGAGCAGCGACTGGCATATCCACTGACTCTGGTGTCTCTACCGCTGGAACGACGGTTGGGGCGGCCGTCGGCTCTGGCATTTCCACCGAGGGAACGACGGTCGGCACGGCGGCAGACTCTGGCATCTCCACCTGGGGAACAGTTGTCGGCATAGCCGCCGCCAATGCTGGTATTTCTTCCATTGGCTCTTTGCTGCTAGTGGTTGCTGTTGCCTTTCCACTGATCGCCAAACAACCGGCCAATGAATCGTGCAAGGTCTGTTTCTTTTCGGTGAAAAGGGGCATGAGGTATCCAATGCCCAGAAGCAACCCAGACAGAAGCTTGGCCCAGTAACGTCCCGTCGCCCGGCCAAAGGAGATGCGGTTGCCGTCCAGGTCGGTGACGACGATGGACAGGGCGCGCTTGCCCAGCGTGGCCTGCCAGGGAGAACTCTCCATCAAGGCATAGTACAGCCAGAAGGCAGTGAGGCCGAGTATCTGCATCAGGCAGTTCCCGATAGTCAGCACACTTGATATAGTCTCTTCTTCCGCCCTGCCCGCCAGGAGACCGGCCAGTATGCCCAGGACGGCGATCATCACCAGGTACGGGATGCCAAATATCGCCGTGTCTATCAGCATGGCGACGGCCCGCCGCCAAAAGTTGGCGTATTCGAAAGCCGGGGCGAGCGGCAATGATGCCAGCCCAGGTCGTTGCGCCACCACGCCTGCCGCTGTTGCTGCTCCCAACGCAGGCTGCGCGACCATCTCTGGCGGAGCGAGCCGCCCGGCTTGCCAATCCTCGTACCGTTGCAAGGATTCGTAGGGCACTCTCCCCGTCCAGGTATCCGTCTTTACTCTGATTAAAGTTCTGACCCGCTTTCCCGGCACAGCCTCCTCCTGGGCGGTCAATGCGAACTCCTCACGGGCCGCAAAGCGCACCTCTTGGGCGTTACCGGCGACTAGAGTGACCATCTCGGGAGTCAGGTGTCCCTTCCAGCGCTTGCCTTTGGCCTGGAACTGGATCAGGTCGCCCGTGGTGGGCACGTTCGCCCGCTGGATGCGACCGACCAACGATTCGACGTGGGCGATGCGGGACTCGGGGACGTGTTGTACTTGAGCAAACTTGGAGTGTCTG
>QMOE01000497.1 GCA_003648125.1 Chloroflexota bacterium | reverse complement strand
GGCAGGCTCAATCCAGGGGTTTCGATACGGCCTGAAGGCCTACTCAACCGACGGCGCTGAATTGCACCGCGCTGGCTTTGGTTGCTCTCCAAAGTAGATGAAACACACCCGTTTAAAATCTCTGTGCCTCTGTGGTGAAATTCCTAGTTTTTTCAGTAGAGTCATTCATAAATTCGTTCGAGGAGTAAAAAATGACCCAAGTTTTGGAACAATTGCAAAAAGCTGTCATCGCCGGTATGCCAGACCAGGCGCGAGAGTTGGCCGCGCAGGCGTTAGAATCTGACATCGCGCCGCTGATTGCCATTGACAAAGCACTCAACCCAGGTATGCAGATCGTCGGCGACAAGTACGAGAGCGGCGAGTATTTTATTCCCGACTTGGTGATGGCCGCCGAGGCGATGAAAGCCGCCATGTCCGTGTTCGAGCCGGCGCTGGTGGCACGGCAGGAGCAGCGGGAGGTGCTCGGTACAGTCGTCATCGGCACCGTCGAGGGGGACATCCACGAGATCGGCAAGAGCCTGGTGGGGACAATGTTCAGCGCAGCGGGCTTCCAGGTGCACGATCTGGGGGTGAGCGTGCCGGCCAGTCAGTTCGTCCAACAGGTGCAAGAGACCGGAGCAAACATCGTCGGTCTCTCAGCGCTACTGACGACGACTATGCGCAACCAGGAAGCGGTCATCGAAGCACTACAGGAAGCCGGCCTGCGCGAGCAAGTCAAGATCGTCGTCGGCGGTGCACCAACCAACCCTGGCTGGGCGCAGACCATCGGCGCGGACGGGTACGCCGAGAACGCCAACGAGGCAGTGGGGGTGGTAAAGCAACTGTTGGAGGTGTAGCGATGGACGATATTTCTTCGAGACTAAAGAGCGGCCGCGTCATCGTTGCTGACGGCGCGATGGGCACGATGTTGCAGGCGGCGGGGCTGCCCACCGGCATGGCCCCCGAAGCCTGGCTGCTGGGGAATCCCGCCCCGGTGATCGGCGTCCACAGCGCCTACGTTGAGGCCGGGGCCGAACTGATCCTGACCTGCACCTTTGGCGGGACGCGGACGCGGCTGGAGCAGGCCGGGCTGGCGGAGCGCGTGGCCGAGGTCAACCGGCAGGCGGTCGAGATCGCCCGCCGGGCCGCCGGAGAGCGGGCCTACGTAGCCGGGGACATTGGCCCACTGGGAGAGTTCCTGGCCCCGCTGGGCCAGATCACCTCCGAGCAGGCAGTGGATATCTTTGCCGAGCAGGCGGCGGCGCTGGCGGCGGCCGGGGTGGACGTGCTTTACATTGAGACCATGTCCGCCCTGGACGAAATGCAGGCCGCGGTCGAGGGGGCCAAGCAGGCTGGAGCCGGTCTCCCTATTTTCGCCACCTTCTCCTTCGACAGCCACGGGCGGACGAACATGGGGGTGCGCCCGGAGCAGGCGGCCGAGATGTTGCATGCGCTGGGCGTGACCGCGCTTGGCGCTAATTGCGGCGCGACGCTAGAGATGACCGAGGGAGCGGTGACAAAGATGCACGAGGTTGCGCCCGATGCTATCCTCATCGCCAAACCGAACGCGGGCGTGCCGCGCATGGAGGGGCGCGAGGTGGTCTACGATGCTGCGCCGGAGGATATGGCCGAGTACGCCCGCAAATTCGTCTCGCTGGGGGCGCGGGTGGTGGGGGGATGTTGCGGCTCAACCCCGGCGCATATCAGGGCCATCGCTGAGGCGGTCGCCTGAAACCGACGCGGTTCAACCCAGTCGCGCTGCCGAAAGAACACCTGGGTCAGTGTCGTGCAGCATCAACTCTACCAGCCGATCGGCGGCGACAAAGGCCCAGGCCAGCCCCCGTCCTCCCAGCCCGACCGCAAAGTAGACCTGCGGCAGGTCGGGCAGGCTGCCCACCAGCGGCAGGCCGTCGGGAGTAAAGCCCATCGTCCCTGACCTGCGGGCGGCGGCGTGTATCTCGACCTCGGGAAAGTGGCGCACGGCGAAGCGGGCCAGGCCATCATGCACCCCGTCTCTCAAACCGATCTCCCGGTCATTTCCCTGGCCCGAGGTGTTCGGACGGCGCCAACCACCCAACAGCAACCGGCGGTCGGGCAACTGACGGCAGTACTCGTAGCCATAGTCAGCGCAGCAGGGGTGATCCAGTACCACCGTGTCCAGCGGGTCGGTGGTCAGGATGAGGCTGCGGGTAGGGGAGATTTTGTCGGCAAAGTAGGAATTGAGCAGCGGAGCATAGCCGTTGACCGCCAGCACGACTCCGCCGCAGAGCACGGTGCGGTCCTGCGCCCAGACGCGCACCCCGTCCCTTTCCGGCTCCAGGTTGTAGACCTCGGTTCCCGTGTGGACGGTCACGTTGCTGGCAGCCAGTGTTGCCTGAGTCAATGCAGCAGCGTCTACCGTCACGTCGTCGGGCCAGTGCAAGGCAGCGCCAAAACCCCGCCCTAACGGGTCGTCGCGGTCAAAGTGGACGTCAAAGCCATCCTCCAACAGCAGCGCCGCCGATTCTTCCAATGCCTCTGTCTCGGCCTCCTCGACTGCCAGCGCCAAACTGCCGGTGTTTTCGATGTCCATCCCCAGCCGTTTGGCGGTCTCGACCAAACGCACTCGCCCTTCGATGGTGAGCATCCACACCTCCCGCGCCTTCTGGCGGCCATAAGCGCCGACGGCCCAGTTGTAGTGACCGGACAGGCCAGTGAGCACCATCCCGGCACTGCGCCCGGTCGCGCCACCGGCCACGCTTTGGGCTTCTAATACCGCCGTGTCGAACCCCTCGCGGGCCAGGCGCGCAGCCACTCTCGCGCCCACCAGTCCTGCCCCGACGACGACCACATCGCAACTATCAATTCGCTTTTGCTCTTGCCTCGCCTGCATCGTTGCCATCACCCCTTTTATCCCCTATTTTACCCCGAACTGGATTTCCGCGCCACTTGACTATTCGCGGCAGTGAGCGTATATTCCCCCTTTGTTTCTCGAGCAGTCTCCCTCAAACGTGGTTTCGATACGCCCCTGTGGGGCTACTCGACCAGCGCTTTCTGCTCGTTCAAACGTTAGGTTGATGCGCATGGGTTTCTTACCCGCCAATTGGTAGCAGCAGGTCGAGAATCTGCTCTCTGAACCAGCAATTCCCGTCGGGCAT
>QMOE01000496.1 GCA_003648125.1 Chloroflexota bacterium | reverse complement strand
GTTCGTTCCGTACACCGCTTCCGCGTCATTGGCGGCGATGCTCCCCGATTGCGTCACGGTCACTGTTAGCGGCGGTTGCTTCCAGGCCTCGACGGCGCGGTCTACCGCTTCCACCAAGAAGGTCAGTTGGACCTCGTCAGACTGCGTAGAGACCCAGGCGCCGAGGCGGGCGGACTTTACCGCTCCCAGGAGGCGTGTCACGGCTGTCTGAATGCCCTGTTGAGCAGACATCCCGCCCGGCGACGATTGGTCAACGATGACCGTCAGGGGAACTTGGCCGCCGGCGAGTACCTGCTCGCTGTAGCCGGCGGGGACAATGACCGCCGCGATCAGATCATCGTCGCCCACTTTTTGCTCCACGGCGGCAATTTCCCCGCTCAATATGACCGGGCGCACCGAGTCCGACGCATCCAGTAACTCGATCAAGTAGAGGCCGAGGGCGTTGCCGCCGTCGTGGTCGAGAATTCCCACCGGCAAGCGGGGATCGTCCCCGCCGCCCGAGCCGCTAAAGACAAAGCCAAAGAGCAGGGTAAAGAGAATGGGCATTACGACCAGAAAGAAGGCCGCTTTCCAATCTCGGATGAGTTGAGTCAGGTCTTTGAGGGCCAAATCAAGTATGCGCATATCATTTCTTCCTCGGTAACTACTCAGCCACCGTCATTCCGAGCGACCGAAAGGAGCGTAGCGACTCCACTCCGCTGCGCTCCGTTTCGCTCGGAATGACGCATCACGGGATAGCCGAGTAGTTACATTCCTCGTTAAGCAAACCGTTTCTTGAACTTTAGCACGCCAATCACAAAGAATCCGACACCCAAAGCCAGCATCACGGCGACGGGGAAAAGCACATCGCTCAGGCCGCCCCCTTCCAGGAGCAGCCGCCAGGCAAGCACGCCCCATCCCTGGGGCACGATGAGGGAGACGGTATCCATCGGGCCGGACGCGCCGCCGGTGAACACACTGCTCATACCGATCATACCGGCCACCGTCATCACGCCGCCGTAGACGATGCCGACTTGCCTGGTATTTTTGAGCAGAGAGGTGATAAAGATGCCAAAGCTGGCCGCCACGACGACCAGCCCCAGTGTCGCCAGCGCCACGGGCAAAGGATCGCCCCAGTCGATCTTGAAAAAGAGGGAGGAGACTGCCAGCAACACTACTATCTGGAGGACGAGCAGGACAAAGATCGAGATGAACTTGGCCCCCAGAATTGTTGACTGCGGGGTAGGCGTGGTAAAGAGACGGGGGAGCGTGCCATCTTCCTCCTCCTGGAGGATAGATTGGGCCGCCGCCGCGCCGGTGAAGAAGACGTAAAAGACCATCATCCCCGCCATGATCAGGGCGACTATTGAGACTGCGCCGCCGGCCGGCTTGTCTTCGCCCGACGGGGAGCGAAAGTCAATCAAAGAGTTCGCGCCAGCTTCCTTTTTCAGCTCAATCGCCCAGTGAGCGTAGCGCGCCGAGACATCTTTCAGGGCATCTTCCGTCGCCACGTTCCCTTGTTCAGCGCTCAGATCGTAGGTGAGGCCAGCCGTGATTTTGGATCCGGCGAACGTGTCTACGAATGAACTGACAATATCCCCGACGATGGCCGGCCCCAGCGTCAGGGTCGGATCCTGGTACAGCTCAATAGAGGCGCGTCCGTCGGGGTCGAACACGGCGGCGGTGAAACCGGCCGGAACGATCACGGCCACGTCCGCCTCCTGGTTATCAACGGCGGCGCGCGCGCGCGCTATGTCCAGCGCCGGCGTCACCTGCAACAGAGCGGCCAATTCTTCCGAGTCGAGGAGCTGAAACAGCATCTCCCCGGCCGAAAAGTTGCCGTACTCTGGGCCAGTCTCGTCCAGGCTCGCGAACTGGACGCGCACTTGAGGCACGCCGCCGTCATCGCCCAATCCGCCAAAGGCAAAATGGAAAATCCCGGCCATGAGCAGCGGAAAACCAAGCCCGAATGCCAGGAAAAACGTATTGCGTAAGGAGCGTAGCAGGTCTTTGAGCGCGATGTCGAATACTTTCATCATCATCTCCCAGGCTCATGAAACGTGGTCAATCGCGTAGCGCGCGGCCCGTCAGGTGCAGGAAAACCGTCTCCAGGTTTGGCTCCTGGATCTCGACCGATGTGATGCGCGTACCTTCTCTGCTGGCCGACTCGAACAGGCGCGGCAGAACAATGTTGCTATCATCCACCAGCAGCGTGATTTTTCCATCCGCTGCCGTGATCTGATGCACTCCCTCCGCCGCTTGCCACTGGGCCATCACCCGCTCGGATTCGGTGTTGATGATCAGGTCAATCCGATCCAACTCGCCCACAAGCTCGACCAGTTCATCGTGCGTGCCGCCGGCGATTATCTTGCCGTGGTCCATAATGGCGATGTGGTCGGATAGCTCCTGGGCTTCCTCCATATAGTGGGTGGTGTAGAGGACGGTCGTTCCCTGCCGGTTCAATTCCTTGACGCTCTCCAGGATGTTGCGCCGGCTCTGGGGATCGATGCCCACCGTCGGTTCGTCCAGGATGAGCACCTGCGGCCGGTGCAGCAGCGCGATGCCGATATTGAGCCTTCGCTTCATGCCGCCGGAGAATTTGGAGACGCGCCCCTTTTGCCGCTCGGTCAGGCCGATGACCTCGATCACCTCGTCCACCCGCTGCTTGAGCGCGGCCCCGCGCAGGCCGTACATCTTGCCCCAAAAGTTGAGGTTCTCGCGGGCAGAGAGATCCTCGTAGAGCGCGATCTCTTGCGGCACGACGCCAATGGCCGCCTTGACCGCCATCTGCTCGTTCTTGATGGAATGGCCCATCACCCGCGCGTCCCCCTGAACCGGCTCTAGCAGGCAGGAGAGCATTGAGATGACCGTGGTCTTGCCCGCGCCGTTCGGCCCCAGCAGGCTGAATATCTCGCCCGCGCGCACGTCAAAGCTGACGCCTTGCACGGCGTGAATATCGCCAAAGTTTTTATGCAGGTCTTGGACCTGGATTGCCTTACTTTTGTCCATCCGCTTTGCTCCTTTGGGATTTGAATGTAACCTTGCTGGTTGACTGACAAATTTAACACTTGACTCCGGATACAGAAAATAGGACGCAGATGAACGCAGAAAACGCAGATTTTGTTAATTTCCAGGGCAGATCAG
>QMOE01000495.1 GCA_003648125.1 Chloroflexota bacterium | reverse complement strand
TGAGCATTTACTCCAAATGTTAAATTTGTCGGCTAATCAGGTGCGTCTCTGTGAATCCTCCGTGAATCTCTGTGTAACAGAAACTTGGCAAAAGTGTCCGGTAGAGAAATGTCGAATAGGAGCATAAACTATGAATCTCTTTCAGGCGCTCGTCCTCGGCGTCCTTCAGGGCGCGACCGAATTTCTCCCCGTCAGCAGTTCCGGTCACCTGGTGCTCTTGCCCTGGTTGCTGGGTTGGGACTCGCCCAGCCTGGCATTTGACGCTGTCGTGCATTGGGGCACGGCGCTGGCCGTCATCGTCTACTTTTGGCGCGATTGGATTACTATTGCGCAAGCAGTTTTTCGTTCTCTTCTTGACCGTTCGCTGGCAGATTCCCAGGCCAGGCTGGCATGGTTCATTGTATTGGGGACAATCCCGGCCGCCCTGATCGGTTACTTGTTGAACGACTTTTTCGAGAGCATGTTTGGCCGTCCGGCGGCGGCAGCCGGTTTCCTGCTGGTCACGGCGGTGATTTTGGCCCTCAGCGAGCGTCTTGGCCGCCGCGAGCGCGACCTGGACACGCTGACCTGGCGTGACGCGCTGCTGGTGGGACTGGCTCAGGCGTTGGCGATTCTCCCTGGCATCTCTCGTTCCGGTTCGACCATCGCGGCCGGGCTGGCGCGGGGTCTGCGGCGGAAACCGGCGGCTCGCTTTAGCTTTCTCCTGGCGACACCCATCATCCTCGGCGCCGGGCTGCTCCAGGTGCTGGACCTGGTGCAGATGGGTGGTTGGGCAGCGCAGGCCCCGGCGCTCGTCGTTGGGTTCGTGGCGGCGGGCGCGGTCGGCCTGAGCTGTATTCATTTCCTGATGCGCTACTTGCAGCACCGCCGGCTCTATCCCTTTGCTGTCTACTGTGCGGTTGCAGGCGTGGTGTGTCTGCTCGTACCGCTGGTGCGAGGTGGGTAAGCGACAGCAACTTGTTGGCTTATCTGAAGGGCAGTATAATTAAAGTATGACTCGCACTTGCTGTTCTTTGGTCTTGGCTTCTTGCATTTTGTATCTTGCATCCTGCGCTCCCCAGCCGCTCACCGTCACCCGCGAGCCGGTCACGCTGCGGTTGGTGGCTGCCGATTCCTGTGGGCCGCTGGCCGAACCGCTGGCCGAAGCCTACGAAGAATCCCATCCCTGGGTCACTGTCGAGATCGTTGGTGTCTTCAACTCTGCCACAGCCGAGCAAACGCTATTGGCGGACGAGGCTGATCTGGCGTTGCTCTCGTGGATGGGGGAAGGGGCCGACGAAGAAGGCCTGTGGGCGCAGCCCTTCGCCCGTGACGGCATCGCCGTCATCGTCCACCCCGCTATGCCCTTCACAGAGACCGGGTTGGCGCACCTGCAAGAGATATTCCAGGGCCGGGTGCAGGAGTGGGGTGGGTTGGTACTGGCCGTCGTCAGCCGCGAGGATGGTTCCGGCGACCGCGCCGTCTTTGATAACGCTGTGCTGGGCAACTATGACGTCACGCGCACGGCCGTGGTGATGTCCTCTGGTCGGGCTGTACTCGATTACGTGGCGCGCACGCCGGGATCTATCGGCTACGTCTCGACGCTCAAGATAAACGATTCCGATGGTGTGCGGGTGCTGCCGGTCGAGGGCGTTTTGCCGGCCCCGGACACGATCGCCGATGGCAGTTACCCGCTTTCGCGTGCGCTCTACCTGGCGACCGTCGGGGAGCCGGCCGGCGAGGCCCGCGAGTTTGCCCAATGGGCGCTGGGGATGGATCAGGGGCACCTGGGAGGTTACGTTCAGGGAAAGTAATTCACGTGCTGACCAGCGCGAGGAGATGCGTCATGGCGGAACAAAAGGGAACTATCCTGATCGTAGACGACACCCCGACCATTCTGGAGTTGTTGCAAAAGATGTTGATCAGGCAAGGGTACCAGGTGCGTGTCGCGGGCAGCGGCGCGCGGGCGTTAGAGGCCGTGAAGGCCAGTCTCCCTGACCTGATTCTGCTCGATATTATGATGCCAGAGATGAGCGGCTACGAGGTTTGTGAGCATCTGAAGGCAGACGCACAAACCCGCGACGTCCCGGTCATTTTCATCAGTGCGTTGAGCGAGACGAAAAACATAGTCAATGGCTTTACCCTCGGAGGCGTGGACTATGTCACCAAGCCGTTTCAGCAAAAGGAACTCGTGTCCCGCATCAAAACCCACATGACATTGCGAAGCGTGCAAAAGAAGCTCGAGGAAAAAAACGTCCAACTCGAACAGATCAATGATAATCTGACCCGCGAGGTCGCCGAGCGCAAACGTGTGGAGGAGGCATTGCGCCTCCACGCCGCGCGCTTGAAAATCCAGCGTGAACTCCATCAATCTATTCTGGCCGCCCGCTCACCGGAGACCATTGCTATGGCGGCCATAGTCCGTATTCGGCAACTAATACCCTGCCAGCGCGCTGTTGCTGTGGCGATTGGGGAGGACGGCACAATCCAAACACTGGCGGCCGAGTCGAGCGGTGAGATCGAGTCGGTGGACGTAAATGTTTACCGGGAGTTATTCGAGGATCCATCCTTGCGCGATGGTCGAGTCCGAGGGAGCGATGACCTCTCCTTGCCTTCTCGTCACTCGCCTATGCAGCTAGCACTGTACGCTGCTGGTGTGCGTTCCTACGTGTTCGTGCCCTTGCTAGTGCAAGATGAACTGGTCGGCACTTTGCACCTGGAGGCGGACCGGCCCCATACTTTTACCCACGACCACGTCACCGTTGCCGCCGAAGTAGCCTCTTCGTTAGAGTTGGCGATCAGGCAGGCCAGGCTGTACAGACAGGCCCAGCGAGAAAGACAAAGAGCAGACGAACTCTTGCTGAACATCTTGCCGGCCAGCGTCGCCGACGATTTGAAAGAGACTGGCACGACCGTACCGCAGAGTTTTGAAAACGTCACGGTTTGCTTTGCAGACATTGTTGGTTTCACAGTTATCGCTGCTCAGTACGAACCCGAGTTTGTAATTGGCGAGTTGAACGAGATGTTCACCGCTTTCGACGACATAGTGGAACGCAATCATTGCGAGCGCATCAAGACGGCCGGCGACGCTTACCTGGCGGTGTGCGGAATGCCGGAAGCGAACGAGAACCACGCTTATAATATCGTTCAATCCGCCATT
>QMOE01000494.1 GCA_003648125.1 Chloroflexota bacterium | reverse complement strand
CTCCGTTTTCGCAGGCAAAGCTATTCGGAGATTCCTCGACTCCCTTTGGTCGCTCGGAATGACGCAAATTGGGGAGCGACTTGGCTCTTTTCTCTCCCAAGCACATAATTTGAGACTATGTGCGTTTTTACCGTGACGACTTTAATCCGTCACGCTACAAGCGTGGTCTACAAAGTTGGGGCCATTTTCGGAATAGTTAAAAGGAGAAAAAACAATGACACGCACAGTCAATACAGCCGATAATTACATGTCACGGGTGCTCAAGCACATCCCAACCGAGATCGTGATGGCCTACATCACCATTGATGGCGTGCTGCGCACCAGCTACCATCCCAACGTATGGGCCGAGCGGCAGACGCTGCAAACGCTGCTGTGGATCGTCACGGCAGTATTGACAGTTCTCACGCCGTTCTGGCTGTACCGCGTGATGCGCGTCAAACGTCCAAAGCAACTCTTTATCTCCACCCTCTCTGTGCCTGTCTGGCTCTTTGCCCTGGGCGGCCCTTTCGCCTTGCAGGATTGGTACCAGCCCGCGTTCGGCGCGCTCATCCTGCCTCTCTATACTCTGATCCTACCCATCATCTCTGGCTCAACTCGGTGATGCGGGCCGCCCGCAGGCAGCATGGTTTGGTCCTGTTGGTGTTCTTTGCTGATTGACTGACAAATCGGCGGTTAATCCCTGTACTTGATGTAGCCGTGATTTCCAATCGCGTGGCCTGAAACGCGGTTGAAAACCGCGCCTACTGAACAGCCCTACCCTCCTCCGTTAAACGCTTCCCATTCCCCCAAATTGCGCTACAATTATGCCAGACTTTGTCACAAACCTGGTGTATAATACTGTCACAAGTTGTCCATTGGACGGCTGGGAGAGAGCATAATGTCAAACACAGCCACCCGACTGATCACACTGCTTATGTTGCTGCAACGGCGGCCCAATCAAAAGGCGGCTGAACTGGCGAGGGAACTGGGTGTCTCGGTGCGCACGATCCAACGCTACATCCGCATGCTGGACGAGATGGGCATCCCGGTCTACTCTGAGCGCGGCCCTCACGGTGGCTTTTCCCTGGTGCGCGGCTACAAGATGCCCCCGCTGATCTTTACTCCAGAAGAAGCGGTCGTCATCTACCTGGGGACCAGCCTGGTGAGAGAGGTGTGGGGTCAGTTATACCAAGACGCTGCGCGAGGAGCACTGTCCAAACTGGACAACGTCCTCCCAGACGAGCAACGGCACGAGATCGCCTGGGCGCGGCGGACGTTGCTGGCGACGGGGTTCCACCGCGCCGATCACACATCATTGGTGCCGCTGCTGGAAAGACTGCGCCGCGCCACCCGCGAGCGGCGACGAGTTACAATGGTCTACCGCAGCCGGAACCAACCGGAACCACTGCGGCGCGATCTCGATCCCTACGCGCTGATCCACCGTTGGGGCTGGTGGTACGTCATCGGCCACTGCCGCCTGCGTGGAGCTATGCGCACATTTCGTGTGGATCGCATCGTCGAATTGACGCTGCTCAATCAGACCTTTGACGTGCCGGCAGGCTTTGATATTCAAGAATACCTGGCAGCGGAGCAACAGACAGAGCCACAGGTACAAGTCCGCATGCGCTTTGCGCCGGAGGCGGCGCTCCAGGCATTGGACAACCGCGCCTCCTGGGAGACGGTAGACGAGCAGCCCGACGGCTCGGTGATTGTCACCTTCGCCGCGCCAGACTTGGAATGGCCGGCCCGCCTGGCGCTGGGTTACGGCCCCCACGCCGTCGTGCTGGAGCCGGACGAGTTGCGTTGCCTGGTGAGCGAGCGGGCGCGCGCCGTCGTGGCGCAGTATGAATCCGCCTAGACTAGATTCTCATTTTCCGATGGCAATCTGTTTGGACTTGAATGATTTGATTCGAGGATGTAACCCCATATTTTCAGAATAGACAAAGGAGGAAATCTGATGGACAAAATGATTGCTTACTGTGGACTGGTATGCACCGAGTGCCCGGCCTACGTCGCCACGCAGAACGACGACCAGGAAGCACTGAAGAGGGTGGCAGCCCAGTGGAGCCAGCAGTGGAACGCCGACATCACTCCCGAATACTGTATCTGCGACGGCTGCCTGGCCTTTGAGGGGCGGCTCGGCGGACACTGCATAGAGTGTCCGGTCAGGGCCTGCGGCGTTGAGAAAAAGGTCCAGAACTGCGCTTACTGCGGCGACTACCCCTGCCAGGAACTGGAAAAGTTCTTCGTCTTCGCGCCAGAGGCGAAGGTTGCCCTTGACAAAATCAGGCAGAGTCTCCAAGTGGTATAGCCTCTCGCAGGCTCGTCAAGGCCTGCGGGACTATTCTTGGCTCAAGGGCCAAGGCGAGCAATTCAAAGAGTTGGCTGATCGCCAGGTGATACACTGGAAAAAGAGAAATGATAAGGGAGAAAAGTATGATGCAAACAGACGCTTCAATAGACCTGCTCTCGTTCTGCGGCCTGTACTGCGGTAACTGTTCAGGCTACACACGAGGAATGCCCCTGATGGGCAAATGCGCCGGCTGTCTTGAAGGCGGCGGCCCACCGAACTGTGCGATCAGAGAATGTTGCAAGACCAAGGGCTACCGTACCTGCGCGGAATGTGATACCCTCGACGACTGTAAACTACTGAATACGTTTACCCACAAGGTTGCCCGGATCATCTTCGGCTCCGACAAGCAAGGAAACCTGGCCGAGATCAAAGCCCTGGGCATCGAAGCCTTTGTACAGGACCGGATCCAAAGCGGCAAGAAGTAAAAGTGCAGCAATTCCCGTTTTGTAGTCGCGATTTCCAAATCGCGCCCATTGTACCGCGTAAAACATCTTCCGCGATTGCGAAATCGCGGCTACAACTTGCCGTTCTCTCCCAAAACGGGAATTGCTGGTAAAAGTGTATCATTGGATAGAGAGTGAATAGACAGAAGGAGGTCGCGTATCTTTTCAATATTTTGGGGCAAGGCCCAAGTCTTTGTCATTGCGAGGGCGTTTTTTGCCCGAAGCAATCCCCAAATAGCCTCGTAGGAGATTGCTTCGCCGCCTGCGGCGGCTCGCAATGACATATAATTACCATCGCGGTCACAAAACGGGAACTGTTGACGTAGGGCAAGTTGCCAAATTGCGCTACATACTTGCCCCGGATTAT
>QMOE01000493.1 GCA_003648125.1 Chloroflexota bacterium | reverse complement strand
TTCCTCATAACGGGAATTGCTGCCTCTGAACAGAAAGGCAGGTTTGGAAACCTGCCCTACAGTCAGCGCGATTTCCAATCGCGGCTACAGCGCGCAAACGCCCCGGAATATTGAAAAGATACGTATAGTAGTAGGTCACGCTTGTAGCGTGACGGATCAGAGTTGTCACGTTAAAAACGGGACATACTCATCCGCGTGCTGTTTGTGCCTGTCCTGGTCGAGACCCAACCCCAGATGTGTTGACCCGTGTTCTCAACTTGTGCCGAAACCCAAGAATGGTATACTTGTTATCCTGACGTGCAAAGACAGATGGACGAAGCAAAACTGATCGAATCTGCCCAGCGGGGCAAGGTGGACGCCTTTAACGAACTGGTGCTGGCCTACCAGGATCGAGTCTATAACCTCGCTTACCGCATCATGGGCGATCCCGCCTCGGCCACCGATGCTGCCCAGGAAACGTTCATTGCCGCTTACCAGTCCATCACGCGCTTTCGGGGCGGCTCCTTCAAGTCCTACCTGATGCGCATCGTCTCCAATAGATGCTACGATGAACTGCGTCGCCACAAGCGCCGCCCGGCTACGTCCTTTGAGGATTTCGGTGAGGTGGACGAGGAGGCCAACCCCGCGCTGATCAACGGGGGCGAGGGGCCAGAGGAGCACATCGAGCGACAGGAGATGGCCCGCCTGATCCAGTCCGGCATTGAGACGCTCCCTCCCGACCAGCGCGTCACGCTGGTGCTTTCCGACGTGCAGGGGATGAGCTACCAGGAGATCGCCGAGGCGACGGACATATCGCTGGGGACGGTGAAATCGCGCCTGGCACGGGCGCGGGCCAAACTGCGCGATTATCTCCGCGAGCAGGGGGAACTTTTACCCGCGCGGTATCGTCTTGGATAAAGAGGCAGATGATGAGGAGATTATTCGGGCAAGCGAGGGAACGGGAGCGGCGCGACGAGTTGCTTTCGGCATACCTGGACGGCGAACTGAGCGCCGGGGAACGGGCGCGTCTGGAAGCGCAGTTGGTGGCCGACCCGGCGCTGCAAGCTGAACTGGACGCGCTGCGCCAGACTGTGGCGCTGATGCGCGCTCTGCCCTTGGTCCCCAGCCCGCGCAACTTTATCCTGCCACAGACGATACCATCCCGTCCGCGACCCGCGCCGCTGGCGCGTCCGCGCCGCGCGTGGGCCGCCCCGCTGCTGACGGCGGCGACCGCCGTCGCTAGCCTCCTCTTTGTTACCGTGCTCTCTCTCGACCTGTTCCTCCCGCGTATGGCTGGCAACCTGGCCTTTGCCCCCGAGCCGCAGATGGCGGCCGAGGCCCCTCAGGAGACGTTGGTCGTGCAAGAGATCGAGGCCGCGGAAGCGGTAGAAGACGTTTCCCCGCCGGCGGAGGAGGCCCTGACCGAGATGCCGCCCGCAGCCCCCAATGAGGCGGAGCTGGGCGCAGGTCGAGCGCCAGAAGAGGAGAAAGCGGGTGCTCCGGTGACGGATAGCGGTGGCATAATTGCTACTCCCACTCCCCTGGCTACTACTTTGGCGGCGGCGGAGAGAAGTGGGGAGGGCACAGAGCATTGGGATTCCATCCCTGAAGAGCCTGCCGAGGTCGCTCCCCAGCCGGTCGAGGAGGAGACGCCCGAACCCTCTGAGAGTGAAACGGTCGGCGCTGCTCAACCGGCGTCGCAGCGGCCATTGGAAATCGTTCTAGGCCTGATCGCGCTGACGCTGGCGTTGGCTACTGTGTGGGCGTGGCGCGTGCGTCGCTAACGTAGGGCAAGTCGGGTGTCCGTCAAATTTTTATGCCTGGTAGTGGGGACCTTGCCTGGGAGCGCGGGCGTCCCCGCCCGCATTTTTTCAACCTGTGTAATTGAAGGAGAACCCTGTCCGCCTCGCCGGGCGCTGCGGGAAGCCCGCGAAGCGGGGTTTGGCTATGAGCACGGCGGTTTAGCGCCGTGCGGTACGCGACGCAAATCTTGATTACATTGGTCACATTTTTTGCGGTCAAGATGACCGCGTTCCGTGGCGCGCAAGAAAATGACGCGCACCCGGGCAAGTCGCTCCGCTGCTAAAAGGAGTTACTGCGTGTCACTAACCATCGCGCTGAACTATTGTCCTCGCTGCGGTCACGCGCTCGAAAATAAGGAGGCCTTTGGGCGCACGCGCCGCTTTTGCCCCGCCTGTGACCGGGTCATCTTCCACGAGCACAAAGTCGCCGCTGGCGTGCTGGTCGAGCGCGAGGGCCAGGTGCTGCTCGTTCGCCGCCGGATGGGACTGCGCCGGGGGCTATGGACATTCCCCGCCGGATTCGTTGACTTTAACGAATCCCCGGCCCAGGCCGCGGCGCGCGAATGCCGCGAGGAGACCGGGCTAGAGGTCGAAATCACCGGCCTGCTAGACGTCGTTGCCGGGCGGGAGCACGAGCGCGGGGCCGACATCATCATCGTCTACCGCGCCCGGATAGTGGGAGGGGAGCTAACCGCCGCCGACGACGCTGACCGGGTCGCCTTCTTTACGCCCGACGGAGCCGACATGCCCCCGTTGGCCTTCCACGCCACGCAGGTTGTCCTCGACAAGTGGCGGGATTCCCGCCCCGGCGCGAACTAGCCCCATGCGTTATCACGGCACCGTAATCCGCCCCCCTAGCGAGGCCCGCAGCTACATCTTGCAGGTCACCTACGGCTGCTCCCACAACCGCTGTACTTTTTGCGGCACTTATTTGAACAAACCCTTCCGCGTCCGCCCGCTGGAAGAGGTGCTGGAAGATATCGAACTGGCCCGGCAAATGCTGCCCCACACTCGCCGCGCCTTTTTGGCCGACGGTGACGCGCTGGTGTTGAGCACCCGTCGCCTCATCCCCATCCTTGATGCGCTGGACTCGGCCTTTCCCCACCTGGAACGGGTGGGCGTCTATGCTAACGCCCGCAACCTCCTGCGCAAGAGTGCGGCCGATTTGGAATTGCTCCGCCGCAAGAAACTAGGAATCGTCTACCTGGGATTAGAGAGCGGCAGCGACGAGGTGCTGCGCCGCGTCCACAAGGGAGCTACCGCCGCTGAGATGGTGGAGGGAGTGTGCAAGGCGCGGGCGGCAGGCATACGCGCCTCGGTCATCGGCATCCTGGGGCTGGGCGGGCCGGCCCTTTCCTCCG
>QMOE01000492.1 GCA_003648125.1 Chloroflexota bacterium | reverse complement strand
CTGGGCGCCATCCTGCGCACAGGGTTGGCGGCGGGGGTGGAGCAGGTGCTGCTGGCGCCCGGCGCGGTGGACAGTAGCAACCCCAAGGTTGTTCGGGCGGCAATGGGCGCCCACCTGCGCCTGCCAGTGGCGGCGCTCAAGTGGGAGGCCATTGCCGAGGCCGTGGCCGGCTGTGACGTGTGGATAGCAGCGGCCGGCGGCGAGACGGTCTACACGGCGGTGGACTGGACGCGGCCGGTGGCGCTCATCGTGGGGAGCGAGGCGACAGGTGCGGGAGAACAGGCCCAGGCGCTGGCGCAGGGGCGGGTCTCCATTCCGATGGCCGCAGGGGTCGAGTCGCTGAACACGGCGATGGCGACGGCGGTGATCCTCTTCGAGGCGGTGCGGCAGAGGGGGGATAAAAATCCCAAAGTCTGAGTTTGAGTGTGTTCCAGACACACTGGCCTACAGTCGGCTTCCAGCCGACTTTGGCTTTCAGCCTGCGAATTTCTATTCGCAGGCTTGACAAAAAGGCGTTTCTGCGGCATAATGCGGCCCACAACTAATTATCGGAAAGGCTGTGACGGAGAGGAGTAAGCGGAGGGAGACCGCCAGGGAGGTGGGGTCATAGACTGGAAGCCCCGCCCGGAGAAAGCCCACTGAAATTCACTCCCGAGCCGACGGGGGAAACCGGATGTCCGGCAAGTAACCCGCTCCGCAGGCCCGGCGTTAACAGGGCAGCCGATCGCGCTCGCGGGCGCCGTCGGTGAAATAAGTGGGCTCCAGCGGGAGCCAAGTGGGGTGGTACCACGGGAGAAACACGCTCTCGTCCTCAGGGGCGAGGGCGTTTGTCGTTCTGGATACTGGACAAGGGGGATGCCGATGCTAGACCAATTGAGTCAACTGAAAAATAAAGCCCTGGCCGCGCTAGAGACAGTCGAGAACAAGGATGCGCTGACCGCGTGGCACAGGCACTATCTGGGCAAAAAAGGTACACTGACGCTAATGTTGCGCTCCGTCAGGGAATTGCCCCAGGAGGAACGGCCGGCCTTTGGACGAGCCGCCAACGAGGCCAAAGTGGCATTGGAGGAGGCCTACCAGATGCGGGCCGAGGCGCTGCGCCGGGCAGAGATGGAGCGCGAGTTGGAGGAGGGCGCGATTGACGTCACTCTGCCGGGCCGCCCTACCGGCCCCGGCCACCTGCATCTCACCACTCAGACGTTGCGCCAAATTTATGCCATCTTTGCCGGAATGGGCTTCCAGGTCTACGAGGCCCCCGACGTCGAGACCGACGAACTGAACTTTGGGCTGCTCAATATGCCGCCCCACCACCCGGCCCGCGATATGTGGGATACCTTTTGGGTCAGCGACGAGGTGCTGCTGCGCACGCACACCTCGCCGGGGCAGATCCGGGTGATGCGCGAGCGCTGCCCCGAGCCCATCCGCGTCATCCTGCCCGGCAAGTGCTATCGCTACGAGCAGATCACCGCCCGCTCCGAGCACCAGTTCTATCAGGTGGAGGGGCTGGCGATAGGGCACGCTATCACAATGACCGACCTGATCGGCACGATGACCGAGTTTGCGCGGCGGCTCTACGGGCCGGAGCGACGTATCCGCATCCGTGGCTCCTACTTCCCCTTCACCGAGCCTAGCATCGAAGCGGACATGGACTGCATCCTGTGTGGTGGGAAGGGCTGCCGCGTGTGCAAATACTCTGGCTGGCTAGAGATCGCCGGGGCGGGGATGGTGCATCCTGTCGTACTGGAGAACGGCGGCTACGACCCCGATGAGTGGAGCGGCTTCGCCTTTGGGCTGGGGGTCGAGCGGCCGGCTATGCTCAAGTACAGCATTGACGATATCCGTTTGTTCTACGGGAACGACCTGCGCTTCCTGCGGCAGTTCTGAGAAGGAGATGAAACGATGAAGATACCCTTATCCTGGCTCAAAGACTATGTGGACATTACCCTCCCCATCCCCGAACTGGCCGAGCGGCTGACGCTGGCCGGGCTGGAGGTGGAGACGGTCGAGTACATCGGCCTGCCGGGGGCCGAACTGGAGTGGGATCCAGAGAAAATCGTCGTGGGTGAGATCCGCGCCGTGCGCGCCCACCCCAACGCCGACCGGCTGGTTATGGCCGAGGTCGAATACGGCGGTCCGCAGCCCGAGATCGTCGTCACCGGAGCACCCAGCCTGCTACCGCTCCGGGGCCAGGATGATTTGCGCCTCAAAGTCGCCTTCGCCCTGGAGGGCGCCCGCCTCTACGACGGTCACGCCAAGGGCTGGCGCGTCATAAAGTTGAAGAAAACCAAGATTCGCGGCGTACCTTCGCGGGCTATGGTCTGCTCGGAGAAGGAACTGGGCCTCGCAGACGAGCAAGTAGACATCATTTACCTGCCCGACGACGCGCCGGTGGGCACGCCGCTGGTCGAGTACCTGGGCGACGCCGTGCTAGAGTTCGACATCAAAGGCCCGTTCGCCCACCTGTACTCTGTCGTCGGCGTTGCCCGCGAGGTGGCGGCGCTGCTCGACGTGCCGCTCAAGCGAGACGCGCTACAAGTGCTGGAGCGCCACCCAGCGGAATTGACTCCCGCGCCGGATTTCCTGGCGCTAGAGATCGCCGACCCCGACCTGTGCCCGCGCTACTCGGCGGCCTTTATCCGTGGTGTAAAGGTGGCCCCGTCACCCTTCTGGATGCAGACGCGGCTGTTGCGCGCCGGGATGCGCCCCATTAACAACATCGTGGACATCACCAACTATGTCATGCTGGAGTTGGGGCAACCGCTGCATGCCTTCGACTACCACCTTCTGCGCCCCAGGCCTGCCCTGAGCGATGCCGAAGGGCCAGGAGGCGAGTGCCCGGCTATCATCGTGCGCCGCGCCCGCCCTGGCGAGCAGATGAAGACCCTCGACGGGATCTCGCGCACCTTTGACGAGGAGATGTTGCTCATCACCGACGGCGGTGGCCCCGTGGCCGTGGCCGGCGTGATGGGTGGCCTCGAAAGCGAGGTCACAGAGGCGACGACCGACATTCTCCTGGAGGCGGCCAACTTTCATTTCCTCAATGTCCGCCGCACCTCCCGCCTGCTGGGATTGACAAGCGACGCGAGCACGCGGTTCGGGCGGCGAGTGGACCCCGAGTTGACAGTGAAAGCAGCAGCACGGGCGGCTCAT
>QMOE01000491.1 GCA_003648125.1 Chloroflexota bacterium | reverse complement strand
CTCAGTACAAGGGTTTCGATACGCCTTCGGCTACTCAACCAGCGGTCGCTAGCCTTAGGTTGACGCGCATGGGTAAGAAACCCGCCCTACAGATTCGCGCCCCGGATTATTGAGATGATACAGCGATTGTTTCCTATCATCGTTCATCATTATACCATACCATCGATAGAAAGTAGACAACCGCCTCAACTTGGGCTATAATACCGGGCAAATGATTGGCATCCTCTATAATCCACGCATAGCTCGCGCGCATCCCCTGGCAAAGGAAATGGCCGCCTGGGTAAAGCAGCAAGAACGACGAGCGCAAATCTGCACGGCAAGCGACGCCGCGACCACGCTCCACTGGCAAGAGACCGGCCTGCTGGTGACGCTGGGCGGCGACGGCTCAATCCTGCGGGCAGCGCGGGCGGCGGCTCCCTACGGCGTCCCCATCCTGGGAGTCAACCTGGGGCGGGTGGGCTTTCTCACCGAGGCCGAACCTCAAACGTGGCGCGATGTGCTAACGCGGGTGCTGGCGGGCGACTATTGGATCGAAGAGCGCATGATGCTGGCGGCGACAGCCCGGCGGGGCGATGAAATACTGGCGCAGGCCGAGGCGTTGAACGACGTGGTGGTAAACCAGAGGGCACGGGGCCGCGTAGTGCATCTCTCGGCAGAGGTAGACGGCGGCTACCTGGCTACCTACGTCGCCGACGGTCTCATCGCCGCCACGCCGACGGGCAGCACCGCCTACGCGCTGGCGGCCGGAGGGCCGGTACTGCCACCCCAACTGCGCAACATCCTCCTGACACCCATCGCGCCACACCTGAGCATGGAGCGACCCATCGTCCTATCCGAGGGAGTAACGGTATGTCTCACCGTCACCGGCGGGCGACCAGCAATGCTGACGGTGGATGGCGAAATTCGGGCGGAACTGGAGAACAATGACACTGTGATCGTCCGGGCCAGCCCGCGCGTGGCCCGCTTTGCGCGCGTGCAAGAACAGACATACTTTTACAAAACGCTGGTGGCGCGATTGTCGCCGCAGAACTAGATCTCAAAACTCGACAAGTAGGAGAAACTAACGTATGAGCGAACCATTGTACTGCGTCAACCACCCCAAAGTCGAGACCTACCTGCGATGCAACAAATGCGGGCGGCCAATATGCACCAAGTGCGCGGTGCGGACACCGGTCGGCTATCGCTGCCGAGATTGCATCAATGCCCAGCAACAGGTCTTTTACACCGACTTTAGCACCACCCACTATCTGATCGCAGCGGCGGTAGCGCTGCCCCTGTCACTGGTAGCGGGCTGGCTCATCCCCAGCCTGGGCTGGTACGCCATCATCCTGGGACCGCTGGCCGGCGGCGGTATCGCCAACCTGGCGCATCGGGCCATCGGGCGACGGCGCGGGGAGTACACCTGGCTGATCGTGTGCGGCTGCATCGTCGTGGGGACGCTACCCCACGCGCTGTTTTCATTCCTTGCGCTGTTCTCCCTGCCCCTTTCGCTGATGGGCATGGCAGAGACGAGCTACCTCACTAGCGGGTTGCTGGGGCTGCTCTGGGACGTCGTATATCTGGCAACAGCAGCAGGCGCAGCCTACACCTGGCTACGTTCTGGACGGCGCAGATAGGAGGAAATCTCTAGTGCTGACCGAACTGCATATCCGCGACTTTGCCATCATAGACGCGCTGCGCCTGACTTTTGCTCCCGGCTTTACCATCCTCACCGGCGAGACCGGCGCGGGCAAATCCATCATCATTGACGCGGTCGAACTGGTACTGGGCGGGCGGGCCGATGCTACCAGTGTGCGCGCCGGGGCCGACCGGGCCATCGTCGAGGCCACTTTCCAGCTAGGGCCGGGGCCGCGAGCCGCGCTTGACCCCACGCTAGAGCAGGAGGGACTGGAAGGAGACGATCCCAATTTATTGCTCCTGGGGCGCGAGGTGCGGCACAGCGGGCGCAACGTCTGCCGCATCAACGGACGGGCAGTCACGCTATCGCTCCTGCGCCAGGTAGCCGAGGGGCTGGTGGACATCCACGGGCAGAGCGAGCATCTCTCGCTGTTGCGGGTGCGCGAGCACGTCAACCTGCTGGATCGGTACGCGGAGGCATGGCCGCTGCGGGAACAAGTCGCAGGGACAGCCGGGCAGGTGCGAGCCGCGCGGCGAGAATTAGCCGATCTATTGCGCAGCGAGCAGGAATTGGCTCACCGCGCCGACCTGCTGCAATTCCAGATCGGCGAAGTGGCGGCCGCATCACTCCAACCCGGCGAGGAGGAAAAATTGCTCGACGAGCGGTTGCGGCTGACCAACGCCGAGCAACTGGCGGAACTGGTCGGCGGGGCGATTCAAGCGCTCGAAGGCAAAGATGAAGAAAACACAGCCGCGCTAGACCTGTTGGGCGCGGCGCTGCGCTCTCTGGAAGGGCTGACCCGTGTTGATCCAAGCCTGGAATCCCAGTTGCGCGCCGCCGAGAGCGCCAACTACCAGGTCGAGGAACTGGTCGGCAACCTGCACAATTACCAGGATCAGATCGAGCACAACCCACGCCGCTTGCAAGAGGTGGAGGAGCGACTGGCATTGATCCGCCGCTTGGAGCGCAAATACGGCGCGACTATCCCAGACGTGCTGGCATACGCCCGAAAAGCGGCGCGGGAATTGGATACGATCACCCACAGCGAGGAGCGCATCACCGAATTGCAAGCCCAAGAGGAGCGGCTGCTGGCGGAATTGGGCGGACTGGCAGTCGAGCTATCCCAGCGGCGGCGCGAGGCGGCCCAACGCCTGGCGGAGGGGATCGAGGTCGAGTTGCACGACCTGCGAATGGAAGGCGCGCGCTTTGGGGTGGATTTCCAGTGGAAGGACGATCCCCAAGGTGTGCCGGTTCCCCAATCTCCAACTGGCACAGAGCGCGTCGCTTTCGATAGCACCGGCGTTGACCGCGTCGAGTTCCTCATCTCCCCCAACCCCGGCGAGCCGTTAAAGCCGCTGGCAAAGATCGCCTCCGGCGGCGAGACTTCCCGGCTGATGCTGGCGCTCAAGACGGTGCTCTCCCACGCCGACGAAACGCCCACGCTGGTGTTTGACGAGATTGACCAGGGCATCGGCGGGCGCGTGGGCGCGACGGTGGGCGAAAAGCTGTGGAGTCTGACAGCGGGCGCGGGGACAGATAG
>QMOE01000490.1 GCA_003648125.1 Chloroflexota bacterium | reverse complement strand
GGGATGGGGTTGTGTGTGGCGCGCTGGCGCGAACCGGCCTGCGCCTTTTCGCTCCTCTGGTTTCTCGTCGGCATCTCCCCCTCGCTGATCACCGGCGTATCTGCCAGCACCACCCGCAGTATCGCGGCGCTGCCGGTCGTGTTCCTCTTCCCGGCGCTGGCCGTCGTGACGGGCGCTCGATGGGCAGCGGCGCGTTGGGGCCCCTGGGCCGCCCGGGCCGTCGGGCTGGGGTTCGCCGGGCTGATCGTCGTCACCGGCGTCGTCTCGGCCCGCGACTATTTCGTCACTTGGGGCGAATCGCCGCACGTGCGGGCTGCCTACCAACACACGCTCGTCGAAACCGCGCGGTACCTGGACGCCCGGCCAGAGGGCGGGATCGTGGCGCTCTCGACCGTCTACCCGCACGCACCGCACGATCCTTACGTCTTCGAGATGAGCCTGCGCCGGCGCGACCGTCCGCTGCGCTGGTTCGACGCCCGCCGGGCGCTCCTCCTCCCATCAGCATCAACTGCCCGGCTGATTGCCTCCTCCAGCGCGCCCCTCGACTCGTACTTTGCCGACCTGCCCGGCCTCCACCGCCGGGAGCACGTGACGCTGCGGGCCGACGACCTGGACCCGTTTTTCGTCGTCTACGACTGGGAGCCACAGGCCACGCTGGCTGCCCTGCGGGAACGGGCACAGGATATGCCAGTGGATTTTGGCGGCGCTTTGCAATTCCTCGGCTACGACCTGCGCACGCCGGCGGTGGCGCCGGGCGGGACCGTCGAACTGGTCACTCTCTGGCAGGTGACCGATCCGCAACTGTTGCGGCCCCAAGATCTGTCCGACGCTAACGTGGAACTGGTATTGTTCACCCACGCGCTGGACGCGGCTGGCGTCATCGTCGGTCAGGAGGACCGGCTGGCCGCGCCGGTCTGGGACTGGCAGGCCGGCGACGTGATCGCGCAAATTCACCGCTTCACGCTGCCGCCCGAGTACGGGCGCGGCAACCGCGCCCCTACCCCGGGACCAATCACGCTCGAGGTCGGCGCGTACCGGCGTGCCGACCTGACCCGCTTGCCCGTCCTGGTGGACGGCGTCGTCGCGGGCGACCACGTTCTCCTGCAGCCGGTAGAGGTCACAGGCCAATGACCAAATCCCAAATCCCAACCCCCAAATTGGTCATTGGTCATTGGTCATTGTTCATTATTCTTCTTGTGGCTGTCTTCCTGCGCCTCTACCGCCTGGACGCCATCCCCCCCGGTCTGACGCACGACGAGGCGGACACAGGCCACTTTGTCGCAGCGGTTTATCGCGGCGAGCCATCGCCAGTCGAGACCCCCTACGGCTACGCCTACCAGCCATTCACGATGTACTCTGGCGCGATCTTTATGGCGCTTTTCGGGCCGACAGATCTGGCGTTGCGTCTCCATTCCGCGTTCTTTGGCATGGTGCTGCTGGTCTTTACGTACCTGTGGGCCCGGCGAGCGTTTGGTCCGGCGGTGGGATTGGGCAGCGCCGCATTGGTGGCCGTCTCGTTCTGGACGGTCTGCGACAGTCGCTTTGCTCTCAACTCGGCGCCGGCTCCGGCATTGTTCGCCGGCACGGTATATTTCCTGTGGCTGGCGATGGATGACGAAGGGGGCAAAAGACGTTGGTGGGCCTGGGGACTGTTTGTCCTTTTATTGACCGGCTCTTTTTACGCTTACGAGGCTGCGCTTGCGGCAGCGGCATCTCTTGGCCTGCTGTTCGTCTACCTGGCGTTCGTGAACCGGACGCGCTTCCGCCGTCACGGGGCATGGTTTGCCGGCGCATTGGTCGTCGTCGGGTTGCTGACCGCCCCGCACCTGCTCGACCCGGCCTCGTGGGGACGCACCTCCACGCTGTCCGAACCGCTGCAGGCCGCGCTTCAGGGTGACTGGAGACCGTTGCTGACCAATGTGATCAGCACATTGGGCACATTTAGTTTCAGCGGCGATTCCTTCGTCACCTACAACTTGCCTGGCCGTCCCATCTTTGACCCGCTAACCAGCCTGTTCTTTTGCGGTGGAATCGCGCTGTGCCTCTGGCGTTGGAGAAAACCCGCTTATGCCTTTGTACTGATGTGGATGGTGATGGGCATAATGCCTTCGCTGATCATAGGTGAGTGGACCAGTACACTGCACAGCAAGGCCGCCCAAGCGCCGATCCTGCTACTCCCGGCCCTGTGCGCTGTCGAGGTCGGACGTTTCGTGGCGGCACGTTTCGGTTCACGCTGGGCCAGGGTGTTTGCCACTATCTGCGTGATATGGTTGAGCGTCGTCGCCCTGTCCACCGGATACGATTACTTTGTCCGCTGGGGCCAAGCGCCAGAGACACGGGCGGCCTACTTTCACAACCTGACCGCCATCACCGATTACCTGAACGACACGGAGTACAGCGGCCTCGTGGCGCTCTCATCCCCTTTCCCTGACCTGCCCCTCGACCCCTTTATCGCCGACATGCGAATACAGCGTGATGATCTCTCGTTGCGCTGGTTCGACGCCCGGCGGGCAGTCGTGTTTCCAGACGCAACGCACAGCCTGTTGATCGTGCCGCCGAATACGCCACTCGACCCTTATTTGGCCGAACGGCTTGACCTCCACCTCGTCAAGCGCGTCTTTGTGCGGCTCGACGACGTTGATCCCTACTTTGACGTCTTTGAGTGGCGTCCGGACGCTGCTCTCTCCCGCTTCACGGTGTCGCCGGGTGAAACAGTGGTCGCGGGCGGTGGAGCACTGCGCCTGCCGGTGAACTTTAGCGCGGTGGAACTCGTCGCCTACGAGTTACCGGCGCCGGCGGTCGCCCCCGGCGAGATGGTCACATTGGTCACAGTGTGGCGCATCCTCGATCCAGACGCGCTTGGCCCGGTACCCGAACACGCCTACGGGCCCGCCGTCGTCATCTTTGCGCACCTGCTTGACGCGGGGGACACCATCGCGGGGCAGGAGGACCGGCTGGACGCGCCGGCCTGGAACTGGCACGAGGGTGACACCTTTGCGCAAGTACACCGCTTTCAGGTGGATACCGAGATGCCGCCCGGCCTCTACAGTCTGGAAGTGGGCGTTTACACCCGTGAAGACCTGACCCGCTTGCCCATCCTGATGGACGGCGTCGCCGTGGATGACCGCATCCTCCTGCAACCGGTAGAGGTCACAGGCC
>QMOE01000489.1 GCA_003648125.1 Chloroflexota bacterium | reverse complement strand
GGCCTGCGCCGCCTGGCCGATAACCTGATCGAGAGGTACCTGAAGATGCGGGGGTATGATCTTATCACGGGCAGCACCTTGCTGCTGCTGGGCTTCGATGGGGACGCTGAATGGACTGCCCGGCAGTGGGCCCTGGCGCTGGAAATATGCGGAGACCATCGGGGCCTCTCGCTGGGGCGGGCGGTGGGGCGCTCGTGGATGCGCGAGCGTTACGCCCAGCCCTACCTGCGCGATACGCTTCTCGGCCACGGCGTCATGGTAGATACGCTGGAGACGGCCACCACCTGGTCGAACCTGATGCCTCTCTACGAGGCAATGGTCAGCGCGATGAGGGGGACCATCACTGCCACCGGCGGCGGCCCGGGCTACGTGATGACTCACGTCTCTCACGCCTACGAACACGGCGCTTCGCTCTATTCGACCTTTCTGGGCCGCCAGGTGCCCGATCCCGACCCGCTGGTGAGGCAGGATCAGTGGCGGGCGGTCAAGCGGGCTACCACCGACGCCATCATGACCGCCGGCGGCACGCTGACCCATCACCACGGCATAGGCCGCGACCACGCTCCGTGGCTTGAGGACGAAGTCGGCCCGGTGGGCATGAAAGTGCTGCGCACACTCAAGCAGACCTTGGATCCCACCGGCATTATGAATCCCGGCATCCTGCTGCTTTCATAAAAGGAGATGGCGAAGATGAAAGAAACCTCCTCCGTGCGTCCCTTCTCTGCGGCTACCCGCCAGGAGAACGTAGAGCGCCTGGCCCAGGAGGAGTTCGACCTGTTGATCATCGGCGGTGGCATTACCGGCGTGGCAGTGGCCCGCGATGCGGCGATGCGCGGTTTCCACACTGCCCTGGTTGAAAAGGACGATTTCGCCAGCGGCACCAGCAGCCGCTCCTCGCGGCTGATTCACGGCGGCATCCGCTACCTGGAGTATTACCAGTTCAAGTTGGTGTTCGAATCCTGTAATGAGCGGCGTGTGATGCGCAAGGTCGCTCCCCGCCTGGTGCGTCCTATTCCCTTTCTCTATCCTCTGTACCGCGGGCAAAAGCCGCCTCCCTGGCAACTGCGTGCCGGTCTGACGTTGTACGATGCACTGGGGCTTGTCCGCAGCGTCCAACGTCACCGCTGGCTACGTCCCCCGGAGGTGCAGCGGCGCGAACCGCTGGTTGCCGGGCGGGGGCTGCTCGGTGCAGCCCGCTTCTATGACGCTCAGACCGACGACGCTCGTCTGACGTTAATGACGGCCAAAGCTGCTCATCTCCACGGCGCGGTGATGGTCAACCACGCCCGCGTGACCGGGTTAATGAGAGCAGGGGGGCGAGTCGTCGGCGCTCACGTCGTGGATGAGGGGTGGGGCTCGGTCGGGAGACCTTCGCCCAACAGGGAGATCGAGGTGCGGGCCAAGGTCGTCGTCAATGCGGCCGGTGTCTGGGTGGACGGCGTGCGCGAACTGGATATGCACTATAGAGGGCCGATGACCCGCCCCACCAAAGGCATCCATCTGGTCATCCCACGTAGCCGATTGGTCAGCCAACACGCTGTGGCCTTCGACGCTCCTCGCGATGGCCGTCACGTCTTCCTTATCCCCTGGGGCGACTTCGTCCTCATCGGCACCACCGATACTGACTACGATGATAATCTGGATAACCCCACTGCCGGTCTGGATGACGTCGAATATCTGCTAGAAGCGGTACAGCATGCCTTCCCTGGTGCACAGATCAAACACGACGACATCATCAGCACCTTTGCCGGCCTGCGTCCGCTCATCTTTGCCCCGGGCGGCACCTACGCCCTTTCCCGCGAACACGAGATTGTAGAGAGTCCATCTGGCCTCATCACCGTCGCCGGCGGCAAGCTGACCACCCACCGGCTGATGGGCCAGCAACTCACCGACCGCGTCCAGAAGAGACTGGCGAAGGAGTTTGGCATCCACGCTCGCTCTGAGTGCCGCACTAAAGAGCCGTTGGAGGGCGCGCAGATCGAGCGTGCGCAAGGAAGTGGCGTGGACGAGGCGGTGAGCAAGCACCTGATAGATGCCTACGGCAGTGATGCGGCGTGGATGCTGGCCTACGTGGAGGAGAACCCCATCCTGGGAGAGCGCATCGTGCCCGAACTGCCTTACCTGATGGCGGAGGTCCCCTACGCCGTGCAGCACGAGATGGCCCTGACGCTAAGCGACGTTCTCATTCGCCGCACCCACGTCATCTACGAGACGCGGGGCGGGGGGTTAGAGCGGGCACGCGCCGTAGCCGAATTGATGGCCCCGCGTCTGGGCTGGGACGAGGCGGAGGTCGAGCGCCAGGTGGCCGACTACGCCGCACAGGTAGCCCTTACCCAACAGTGGCGGGAGGGGTAAAGCCGGTCTCTACAGCAATAGGTCACGCTTGCAGCGTGACAACTTAGTCGGATCCACGTTATGGATACCACTTCACCTGAGCGGCTGGCGTATTACATGCTGAAGAAAGTAAACAAAGCCGGCCGCACCTACGACCTGCTCGCTGATGGCGACCGCATCGCCGTTGCCGTGTCGGGGGGCAAGGATAGCAACACCCTGCTCGACCTCCTCCACCGGCGGCGGGGGGTGGAACGCTGCCACCTGGTGGCGGTCCACGTCCTGACCGGGGGCGAGGCGTGCCCGGTCACGGTGGACCTGGCGGAGTTGGAACGCTGGCTGAGAGAGTTGGGCGTGGAATACGTGCCGGTGCCGATGGAGTCAGCTACGGGTCAGCCCAGGCGAGAGGGTCAATCCCCCTGCTTTCACTGCGCCTGGCGGCGGCGGAAGGCACTTTTCCTAGCTGCACGGCGTCTGGGCTGCAACAAAGTGGCCCTCGGCCACAACGCCGACGACGTGGCGCAGACCACGCTCCTGAACCTGGTCTATCATGGCCGGCTGGAGACAATGGCCGCGCGCGTGGACTTTTTCGATGGGGAAATTACGGTGATCCGGCCCCTCTATTTCGTGCCGGAGAAAGAGATAGTGCGCTACGTGCGGGCTGGCGGTGTGCCGGTCATGGCTGGCCCGTGCCCCGTAGCCAGCCGGTCACGGCGGGCGGCGATGGTCAGGATTCTGCGCCTGTTGGAGCAACAGAACCCTCGGGTGAAAATTGCTCTCCTGCGGGCCGTGGAGCGGGTCTCGCCGACGATGACCTCTGCCTCTCCTGATTATTTG
>QMOE01000488.1 GCA_003648125.1 Chloroflexota bacterium | reverse complement strand
GGTTGTAAGGGCGAGGCACTGCCTCGCCCCTTCCTCGGCAGGGACGCCCGCGCTCCCAGGCGGTCATCGGAACGCGGTCATCTTGACCGCAAAGATGCGGGCGGGTCCCACGCCGGAGCCGGATGGATGAGATGACAAATATCACGCATCAAGCGACGCCTTTCTCACTGGCGCAAACCGCCAACTTGTGGCAAAATGGATAATTGGAGAGAGTAGGTTTCCGCTTTAGCAAAAACGGTGGTAAAATAAGCCCGCTTGATTGAGAACTTTTATAACAAAGGAGAGAAATGGCACGAGAAAAAGTAATGATTGACGGTAATACCGCAGCAGCGACCGTCGCACACGCGCTGAATGAGGTGATTGCGATTTATCCCATCACCCCATCCTCGCCGATGGGCGAATTGGCCGA
This sequence comes from Chloroflexota bacterium, assembly GCA_003648125.1. Next base: position 2,762 of record QMOE01000488.1, on the reverse strand, counting down.
CGCGCTATCGGCCAAAGGAAAGACCAACATCTGGGGCACCGTACCCGACGTGACCGAGATGCAGGCCGAGGCTGGCGCGGCTGGCGCCGTTCACGGCGCGCTGACCGCCGGCGCATTGACAACCACGTTCACGGCCTCGCAGGGGCTTTTATTGATGGTCCCCAATATGTACAAGATCGCGGGAGAACTGATTCCCACCGTCTTCCACGTGTCGGCACGGTCAATCGCCTGCCAGGCGCTTTCGATCTTTGGCGACCACAGCGACGTGATGGCGGTACGAGCCACCGGCTTTGGCCTGTTGGCTTCCGGCAGCATCCAGGAGGTCATGGACAACGCACTGATCACCACCGCCGCCTCGCTGGAAGCGCGGGTGCCCTTTGTGCATTTCTTCGAGGGATTCCGCGTCTCGCACGAGATTCAAAAAGTCGAAATGATCACCCAGGATGATATGCGCGCCGTGATGGAGGATGAATACGTTCTGGCGCATCGCGCGCGGGGGATGAATCCAGATAGCCCCGTCCTGCGCGGCACATCTCAGAACCCCGACGTCTTTTTCGCCGCCCGCGAGACGGTCAACAAGTACTACTTGGCCGCGCCCGACATTGTCCAAAAGTACATGGACAAATTCGCCCAGGCGGTGGGCCGCCAGTATCACCTGTTCGATTATTACGGCGCGCCCGATGCCGAACGCGTGGTAATAATGATGGGCTCCGGCGCGGACGCTATGCAGGAGACGGTCGAATATCTGGCGGCGCAGGGGGAAAAGGTCGGCCTGGTCAAGGTGCGCCTCTACCGCCCCTGGTCAAACCAGCACTTTATCCAGGCGCTGCCGGAGACGGTCAAGACCATCGCTGTGCTCGACCGCACTAAGGAGCCAGGTGCACAGGGCGAGCCGCTCTACCTGGACGTGCGCAACGGTATCGGCGAGGCCATAGCCGATGGGCTGCTCGAACGCAAGGACTATCCGCTCATCGTCGGCGGGCGATATGGTCTCGGCTCTGGCGAGTTCAACGCCGGCATGTGCAAGGGTGTGCTTGATAATCTAAAGGCAAAGAAACCCAAGAACCACTTTACGGTCGGTATCACCGACGATGTGACGTTCACCAACCTGGAATACGATCCTGCCTTCTCCGCCGAGCCGGAGGGGGTGCACCGGGCCATGTTCTGGGGACTGGGTTCTGATGGCACCGTCGGCGCGAACAAGAACTCGATCAAGATCATCGGCGACGCCACTGACAATTACGCCCAGGGCTATTTCGTGTACGACTCGAAGCGGGCCGGCGCGCGCACTATCTCGCACCTGCGCTTTGGCGCTGAGCCTATCCGCAGCACGTATCTGATCAACCGGGCCGACTTTGTGGCTTGCCACAACTTTGGCTTTCTGGAAAAATACGACATGCTCGGCCCCGTCAAGGAAGGCGGCACGTTCCTGCTCAACAGCCCCTACGGCCCGGACGAGGTGTGGGATCACCTGCCCCGCGTGGTGCAGGAGCAGATCATCGCCAAAAAACTCAAATTCTACGTCATTGATGCCTACAAGAAGGCCAAGGAACTGGGGCTGGGTGTGCGCATCAACACGATCATGCAGGCTGCCTTTTTCAAGATTTCTGGTATCCTCTCGGAAGAGGAATCCGTGGACTTGATGAAGAAATTCGCCCAAAAGACCTACGGCAAGCGCGGCGACAAGGTCGTCCAGATGAACTATGACGCCATTGACGCCGGCATGGTCGGCGTTCAGGAGATCGCGGTGCCGGGCAAGGCCACCAGCACCATCGAGATGCCACCGCCGGTACCCGTGGACGCCCCCCAGTTCGTGCGCGAGGTGCTGGGCGAGATGATCGCCGGTCACGGCGAGCGGATTCCCGTCTCCAAGCTGCCCGCCGACGGCACCTACCCGACCGCCACCACCCAGTACGAAAAGCGCAACATCGCCACCGAGATTCCCGTCTGGGATCCGGACGTCTGCATCCAGTGTGGAACCTGTTCGCTGGTCTGCCCACACGCGGCGATCCGCATCAAGGTCTACGACCCGCAAGAGTTGGAGAGCGCACCGGCGACCTTCAAGTCGGTGGACGCCAAAGGCAAGGCCTTTAAGGGAATGAAGTGGACGGTTCAGGTCGCGCCGGAGGATTGCACCGGCCGTGGCGCTTGCGTCTACAACTGTCCGGCTCACAAGAAGGACGAGCAAGGGAACAAGACCGACGTGCGTGCCCTCTCTATGGCTCCCCAGATTCCGTTGCGCGAGCCGGAAGGGGACAATTTCGAGTTCTTCCTCAGCCTGCCAGAGACCGATCCGGCGCTCTTTAAGCGGGGCACGGTCAAGGGCAGCCAGCTTTTACGCCCGCTGCTCGAGTTCTCAGGCGCGTGCGCGGGCTGCGGCGAGACGCCTTACGTCAAGCTGATGACGCAGCTCTTTGGCGACCGGGCCATCATCGCCAACGCCACAGGTTGCTCCTCCATCTGGGGCGGCAACCTGCCCACCACGCCGTACTGCCAGCGCGCCGATGGGCGCGGCCCGACCTGGAACAACTCGCTGTTCGAGGATGCGGCGGAGCTGGGGATGGGCATGCGGCTCACGGTGGACAAGCTGAGCGGGTACGCCCTCGAGTTGCTCGACCAGGCATACGAGTGTGAGGATTGCCAAAAGAACCACGCTCTCTTTGACGAGATCAAGCACGCCGACCAGGCCACGCAAGAGGGGATCAATCTACAACGCGAGCGCGTGGCGGCGCTCAAGGATGTCTTGGCCGCGTGCGGCGGTC
>QMOE01000487.1 GCA_003648125.1 Chloroflexota bacterium | reverse complement strand
CGAGACGGTCGCTATTGACGGCAAGGCCCTGCGGCGCGCCCTCGATCAGGGCAAGGCGATTCCCTATATCGTCAGCGCCTGGGCCACGGAGAACGGCCTGGTCTTGGGACAGGTGAAGGTCGACGAGAAATCGAACGAGATCACCGCTATTCCCGAGTTACTGCAGGCCCTCGAACTCACAGGCTGCGTCGTGACCATTGACGCCATGGGATGCCAGAAGGAAATCGCCGCCGACATCGTCGCCGAACACGCCCACTATGTCTTGGCGCTCAAGGGAAACCACAGCACCGCGCATCAGGAAGTGCAGGAGTTCTTCGATGACGCCGTTCAGCCCTGTGCCACCCAATGCAATCCCACCGCCGAAGGCGACAAGATGGACTTCTTCCAAACCATCGAGAAAGGGCACGGCCGCATCGAGACCCGACGCTACTGGCAGACAACGGACATCGCATGGTTCGACGACGCGCCCCTCTGGAAGGGCCTGAGTTCGTTCGGCATGGTCGAGTCCATTCGCACCATCAAGGGCAAAAGCACCATCGAACGCCGCTATTACCTCAGCAGCCTGCCCTTGGACGCGCAACGGTTCGGCCAAGCGGTCCGGAACCACTGGGGCGTCGAAAACAACGTCCATTGGACCATGGACGTCCTCTTCGCGGAAGATCAAAGTAGAGCACGCTCGAAATACGCGGCCCAGAACCTCGCCACACTCAGACGCATTGTCTTGAACCTGCTCAAGAAGGACACCACAACCAAGACCTCCTTAAGCTGACGTTCCCAGCCAAAAGGCACCTTTTCTTGGTGTAACTCCCTGAAGCGTGCAGGCTTGTGTCGTTCTCACTACTTCAGATTGTTCCCATGTAACTGCATAATTGTGCTTGACATTCCTGGCAGATGCGAGTATAGTGTTCCCATGTACATCGATGTTGTGCCAAACAGGAAGTCCAAGCCTGCGATTTTGTTGCGCGAGGGGTGGCGCGAAGGAAAGAGAACTCCGAAGCGTACTATCGCCAATCTCAGTCATTGGCCCGATGAGGATGTCGAGGCCTTGCGCTTGTTGCTCAAGGGCAAGAAGTTGCTCCCCAAGGATGAGGTGTTTTCGATTGAGCGATCAACGCCGCACGGCCATGTGCAGGCAGTGCTTGGCGTGATGCGCAAGCTGGGCGTGGATACCCTGTTGGCGTCACGTTCGTGCCGTGAACGCGACTTGGTCATGGCTATGATTGCGCAGCGTCTGTTGGACCCGTGTTCAAAGTTGGCCACGACACGGCTGTGGCACACAACGACGTTGGCCCAGGAATTGGACGTCGAAGACGCGGATGCGAATGAACTGTATGCCGCCATGGATTGGCTCGTCAAAGGCCAAGGCCGCATCGAGAAGAAGCTGGCGAAGCGTCACCTCGAAGAGGGGGCGGTGGTACTCTTTGATGTGTCGAGTTCTTCGTATCACGGTAGGACCTGTCCGCTGGCGCAGCGCGGCTACAACCGGGACGGGCAGAAGTTGCGCAGCATCGTCTACGGCCTGTTAGCCGATGGCAAGGGCCGGCCCGTGGCCATCGATGTGTACCCGGGCAACACGGGGGACCCCTCGACGGTGCCGGACCAGGTGGGGAAATTGCGCGAGCGTTTCGGGCTCGAGCGCGTGGTGCTGGTGGGCGACCGGGGCATGCTGACGCAGACGCAGATCGACGCGTTGCGCGAACACCCCGGATTGGGTTGGATTTCCGCATTGCGATTCAGCGCTATTCGTGATTTGGCCGAAGAGGGTGCGTTCCAACTGCCTGTGTTCGATACGCAAAACCTCGCCGAAATCACCAGCGAGAAGTATCCGGGCGAGCGGCTCATGGTGTGCTTCAATCCACTGTTGGCTGAGGACCGCAAACGGACCCGCGAAGAGCTGTTGGTCGCCACCGAAGCGCGCTTGGCAAAGATCGCGGGGGAAGTTACGCGGCGCACCAGGAAGAAAATGACTGCCGACGAAATCGGTGTGAAAGTGGGCAAGATCATCAACCGCTGCAAAGTGGGTAAGCACTTCGAACTGACGATTGAAGATGACCTCTTGCGCTTCGCACGCAACACAGAATCCATCGCGCGGGAAACGCAAATCGATGGCATCTACATCGTGCGCACCAGCGAAGACGCGCACACGTTAACCGCCCAAGACACGGTGCGCACCTACAAAAGTCTGGGGCAAGTCGAGCAGGCCTTCCGCTGCATGAAGGGCGTGGATTTGCGTGTGCGGCCCATCCGCCACCGCGACGAAGCGCACGTGCGCGCCCATATCTTCTTGTGCATGCTTGCCTACTACGTCGAATGGCACATGAGGAAAGCCCTGTCGCCCGTATTGTTCCAGGACGACGAACTCGACGAGGACCGATGGCGGCGCGATCCCGTCGCCAAGGCCGAGGCCTCCCAGAGTGTCCGCGAAAAGAAGCGCGCGAAGAAAACCATCGATGGCTGGCCGGTCCACAGCCTAACCACCCTCCTGAGCGAACTGGGGACCCGCTGCAAAAACACCTGCCGCGCCGGAGAAGGTAAGCAACCCCTTCGCTTCGAGCAACTGACCGAAACCAGCCCCTTCCAGCAACACGTCTTCGATCTGCTTCAACTCAAGCCATAAACGGTTGTTCCCAGTAAATCTGCATTTGAAAATGAGATTAAGTCCCTGTAGCGTAAGGGATTATCTTAGGCTATCCGCTGGAACTTCAGATTAGAGCAAAACCGGCACCACCGGCAAAAGTCCCTCAAACCGTCATTGCGAAGAGCAACCGAAGGGAGCGACGCCGCAATCTCTTCAACCGGAGCCTTTCGCGCACAAGAGATTGCCGCGTCGGCCGCGGGGCGGCCTCCTCGCAAAGACGATCTCGGCGCTTTCGTGAGCGGCAAGTGTTCAAACGCTCCGCCGGCAATGTGCATCGGCTTAATGCTTACCGCTCGTGTTCCCCGGAGGGGAACCCTCTGAATAGCCGTGGGTATCACCGGCGTGGGCTGCGCCCACGCCGGTGATACCCACGGATCCCGTGCCGCCCCATCAAACGGCCCTGGAGGGGTCGTACAACACCGCAGATCGTGTTTTCGCGCAAGCCTGCATGCACGGGTCTTTCGTCAACCCATCCAGGGTTGCCTTTCATGTGCTCACCCTGTTCCGTGGGTTTCACCCACGGCTATTCAATG
>QMOE01000486.1 GCA_003648125.1 Chloroflexota bacterium | reverse complement strand
CGGATGGAAAAGAAACAAAAATCCGCGAAATCCGTGTTGATCCGCGTCCCAAAGGTTTGGTTGCGGCCGGAGGCCGCGTTATGATCAAGGTACGCGATCTCAGCTTCCGATTTCAGGGCAGTGACCGTTACGCTCTGCGCGGCGTCAACCTGGACATCGCACCGGGCGAGTTTGTGGTCATCACCGGGCCTAGCGGCTGCGGTAAATCCACGTTGGCCCTGGCCCTGGGCGGCTACCTCTTCCGCCAGCACGCGGGTGAGGCCACGGGCACCGTGCTCGTGGACGGGCTGGACACGCGCACGGCCGAGATATACGACGTGGCCGAAGTCGTGGGCCTGGTGCAGCAGAACCCCGAAGCCCAGTTCTGCACCCTCACCGTGGCCGACGAGGTGGCTTTCGGTCTGGAGAATCGCTGCCTGCCCGGCGAGGAGATTGTCCGCCGGATGAACTGGGCATTGAGCATCGTCGGCGCCCAGTATCTCCGTGACCGTTCCCTGGCTACCCTGTCCGGCGGAGAGAAGCAGAAGGTGGCAATCGCGGCGATGATGGCCGCCAAACCACAGGTGCTCATCTTTGACGAGCCTACTTCTAACCTGGATCCACCGGCCACCGCCGAGGTGTTCAAAGTCATCGAGCACATCCGCCGGAAAGCCGACATCACCGTGATCGTCATCGAGCACAAAACCGGCTACCTGCGGCCGTTCAACCCCCGTTTTCTCCTGATGGAGGAGGGGCGGATTGTAGGGGAGGGAGCTCCCTCAGTTCCCCCGAGTCCCCCCGATACCCATCAGGGAGCTCCAGGGGACTCGGGGGAACTGGGGGAAACGGTTGTCTCCGTCCGAGGACTGACCTTCGCGTATGGGGATGCGCCTGTCCTACACGACGTGACGCTGGATTTAAAGGCCGGTCAGTTCGTGGCCGTGATGGGCGACAACGGCTCCGGCAAGACCACTTTGCTGCGTTGTCTGCTGGGGCTGCTGCACCCGCCAGCGGGACAGGTGACGGTATTGGGCCGCGATCCGAATCACACGCCTGTGTCGGAGCTGGCCCGGCAAGCGGGCTTCGTGTTCCAGAATCCCGATCATCAACTGTTCGCCGATAGCGTGTGGGCCGAGGCCACCTTTGCTCTGCGTAACTTCGACCTGCTCGACACGGCGTCTGAGGTGAGGGCTACGGCCCTGCTCGATCAGTGCGGCCTGCTGCCCTATCGCGACGTACACCCTTACCGCCTGAGCTACGGCGAGAAACGGCGGCTCAACCTGGTTTCTATTCTGAGTCATAACCCGCGCCTGGTGCTCCTCGACGAGGTGCTCATCGGGCAGGACCCAGGGAACGCGGCATTTATTATGAATCTGCTCAAGGCGCAGACGCACCAGGGGAGCACCGTGCTATCCGTGACCCACGATCCGGAGACCACCCGTCGCTACGCCGACCGGGTGATCTTCCTCAACAGCGGGCATGTGATCGTGGATGCACCGACGAGGTCCGCCTTCGCCCAGTTGACCGAGATGGGCTACGACGATTACCTGCCTGAGCCCACTTCGCCTCGGTCGGGAGACCTTCGGCGAACAGTGATCCCCGATTTGCCGACTTGCTGACTTGCTGATTTGCCCATCCGCTATTCGCTATTCGCCATTCGCTATTCGCGCCATGTCCATCAAACCCAAGATTACCTACCAACCCAAAGACTCCTTGCTCCATCGCCTGCACCCACTGGTGAAACTGGCCTGGCTGGTTGCCGGTAGCCTGGCGTTGTTTCTCGTCTCTAGCCCGTGGTGGGTGCTCCTGTGTTTGGGTTTGGTCCTGTCGGCTTTCCCTGTGGCGGGCCTGAGTTTGCGCCGTGACGTGCGCGGCCTTCGTTTCCTGGTCAGCACGGCGGGCCTGCTGTTTGCCATCCAGACCGTGTTCACCCATCGCGGCGTGGTGTTGTTTCACCTATTGCCCCTGGGCGCGGGCTATCTGCCCATCACCGCTGCCGGGCTGGCCTCGGGCATCTACATTGGCGGTCGCTTCTTGACCCTGATCTTGCTGAGCATGTTGTTTGTGCTCACCACTGAGCCCGGCCTGCTGGCCTACACCCTGATGCGCGCCGGATTGCCCTACCGTTACGGGTTCGCCCTGATCACCGCTCTGCGCCTGGCCCCCGTCTTCGAGGTGGAGGGTAACATCGTTTACCAGGCCCAGCTCGCCCGGGGGGTGCGCTACGACGTGCGCTCGCCCCGCCGTTTCCTGACGTTGGCCCGCCAGTTGTTCCTGCCGCTGCTCGTCTCGGCTCTGAGTAAAGTGGACGCCCTGGCCGTCTCGATGGAGGGGCGCTGCTTCGGCAAGTACCGCTCCCGCACATTCCTGCGCCAGACGCGGGCCACGTGGACGGATTGGGTTGCACTGGGTCTGCTGCTAACGCTGTCCCTCGCCCTGTTCATCCACCTGAGCACCTGACACCTTCACAAGAAAGAGGCCCATGCAACTCTTCCGCGAATTCTGGCACACCGTCGTCACCTACCCCTGGTTGTACGCTCTGTTCCTCGCGGCGCTGACCATCTCCGGCGCGGGTTTCGTCGCCCTGATGCGGCGGTGGGCGCGTGGGCAGCCGGCCCGCCGCACTGACTGCCCAGTCCGGCGAGTTGGCGGGGCACTGCTCAGCGTCCTGGCCCAGACCGACACCCTGCGCCGCGCCTACGGGGGGACGATGCACGCCCTGATTTTCTGGGGCGGCATCCTGTTGCTCGTCGTCAACTTGCTCACCCATTACGTCGTACCTCATACCCCCCGCGCCGAGGCTAATGAGCTCATCCATTTGGCGCTGGACGTGGCCATGTTAGCCGGGTTCGTTGGACTGGCGTTGGCTGCGGTACGGCGCTACGTCCTCCGCCGCCTGCCGACCACCGTCGAGGATGCCCTCGTCCTGGCACTGCTGACCGTTCTCCTGGTGCTTACCCTGGCCGTCGAAGGAGTCTACGTCGCCCTGGCCAATCCGCCTTGGGCCGACCATGCTCTGTTAACTCAGGCCGCCGGCCGTCTGGCGGAGACCCTGCCAGAGACGACGCAGCGCAGTCTGTACGCCGTGCTGTGGGCCATGCTCCACGTCTGGCTGATGGGCGTCGTCGCCGTTCTGCCTTTCTGTAAGCTGCGCCACCTGATCACCGCTCCGCTGGCCGTCCTCTTCCGCGATCTG
>QMOE01000485.1 GCA_003648125.1 Chloroflexota bacterium | reverse complement strand
GCAACAACCCGGACGAAATCAAGGAACAGTTCATCGGCGTGCGAGGCAAAGGCAAGGAAAGGATTGAACATTACAACAACGACATGGAAAAATGCATCGCCGAGATGCACCGCGTCCTCAAGCCGAATAAATCGTGCGTGGTGGTTGTCGGCAACGCCTTCTACCAGGGCAGGGAAATCAACACGGTCGCCACACTCACCGAAATGGCGGAGCGCGCGGGTTTCGAAACATACCGCTCCGTCCATAAAATCATCTTCGGTCTCTACAATGTTATGCAGAAGGAGAAAATCCTCTTCTTCCGCAAGAGGTAAGTTGCCCGCCGCATTCCCCTTTGACCCGAACGCCCGAATCTGTTAGTTTATTCCCGCCGATAATGAGGAATTATCGAAAATCGAGCGGGGGTGAAGAGCCATCAACGCGAGAGAAAGATTCAGAGCCGTTCTCAAGTTCCAGAAACCCGACAGGATACCCTATATCGAGGCGCTCGGCTTCTGGTCCACGACGGTCGAACGCTGGCGGAAGGAAGGGCTTCCCGCGAATACAGACCCGTTCAGTTACTTCGCCATGGAGCGCTTCATGGCGGCGCCGGCATCGCTCACCTCCACATTCGGGTCGGTCACGAAATCGCCGTTCTATCCCCCCTTCGAGACGGAAGTTCTCGCCGACGCGGGCGAGACCAGCGCGCGCCGCGAACCAGACGGCATCATCAAGCGCATCAGGAAACACGGCGTCTCCATGCCGCAGTTCCTCAAGTTCCCAGTCGAAAGCAGAAAAGACTGGGAGGAAATCAAATGGCGCCTCGACCCGAATGTTGAGGAGCGCTACGAGGCGTTCAGGAAAGAGGCGAAATGGCTGCGCGGCAGAGACCATGTGCTGCGTTTCGGAGTGTGCGGCGCGTACGGTCATCCGCGCAACCTTTTCGGCGAGGAAAATCTCGCATACATCTACTACGACGACCCGAAGTTGCTGCACGAAATAATGGAGAATTGGGTCGAGCTTTATATCGGCATCACCGACCATATCTGCCCGTTGCTCGACTTCGACTATGTCTTCATGTGGGAGGACAAGGCTTACAAAACGGGACCGCTCATCTCACCGAGGCTCGTGCGCGACTTCATGCTGCCCTACTACAAGCAACTTATTCAACATCTGCGGTCGCGGCACGGCATCGACATCTTTCTGCTCGACACCGACGGAAACCCCGAAGTTCTGCTGCCAATCTTCATCGAGGCTGGTATAAATGTGCTGATACCGCTGGAAATAGCTGCGGGCACGGAGCCGCTTCCCATCCGCGAGAAGTACGGCGAACAACTCGCCCTCATGGGCGGCATAGACAAGCGCGCCCTGACCGGCGACAAGGAAACCATCAAGCGGGAGGTCATGCGCAAGGTGCCCGCCATGCTTGAATCCGGCGGATATATTCCAGGCGTCGATCACGCCGTTCCCCATGATGTTCCCTTCGAGAATTATTGCTACCTCGTGGAGCTACTGCGCGAGTTAGGAAAGAACCCGTGAAAGGAGGTGTGCCGTGACGGGTCGAGAAAGATTCCTCACCGCCCTTCAGCGCAAACAGCCCGACAGAGTCCCCATCTGGGAGCTTATCGTCAACGAACCGGTCATTAAGGCGCTGCACGGCGACATTTCATATTTCGACTTCGCCGAAAAGGAAGACCTCGACGGCGTTACAATCTTCGAGGACAACCGCCAGACGCAAATCGGTCCCGATACCTACCGCGACGAGTGGGGAATTATCTGGAAAATCGAGCCGAACGGAATCGGCTACCCCTCCGGCGGACCGATACAAACCGAAGCCGACCTCGACAGGTACACGCCGCCCGATCCCGACGCCGACCATCGCCTCGTTACCCTCCGCGAGGCGGTGAAGCGATTCAAAGGGGAAAAGGCTATCGTCTTTCTCGGTCACGAGACCTTCGAGTTCGCCCACTACCTCCTCGGCGGTATGCAAAATCTTTTCATCAAGTATATCGAGAATCCGGAGTTCGTTCACAGATTGTCCGAAGTGATATGGTCGTACAAGGGGCGCGTGCTGGAGCGAGCGGCTGAGGAAGGCGCCGATGTGCTCCTAACCGGCGACGACTACGCCCACGCAAAGGGCACAATCATGTCCCCCGAACACTTCCGCGAATTCGTCCTGCCGTACCTACAGAAAGCCGTGGATGTGGCGCGGAAAAAGGGAGTGCCCTTCATCAAGCACACCGACGGCAACCTCTGGAAGGTAATCGACTGGATAGTCGATACAGGTATAGACGGGCTCGACCCAATCGAGCCGATTGCGCACATGGACATCGGCGAGGTGAAGGAAAGATACGGCGACAGAATCGCCGTTTGCGGAAATGTTGACTGCACCGAGATTTTGCCGCACGGAACAAAGGAGCAAGTCGTAGAAGCGGTTAAGGAGACCATTGCGAAGGCTTCGCCGGGCGGCGGGCACATACTCGCTTCGTCCAACAGCATCCATCCCGGCGTGAATCCGGAGAATTACCGCACCATGTTGGAAGCCGCCCGCGAGTTCGGCAAGTATCCGCTCGACGAAAAGATGGTCGAGGAGTACAGGAAGAAAAACTACGCGGCACAGTTAGGCTTCGTATGAAGAGGGAGCAAACATGGTCAAGGGCGGTGCGTTTACAGGCGACGACCTCGAATTCATCGCGAAACAATATCACACGCTCATACGGCGCGTCGTCGAGCCTTATGAGAGCGCATTGAATGTCATCGTCAATCTCGCTTCCTTCGCTTGCAAGGAACGCCCGCGAGCCGTTTTGAACATCGGCGTCGGCTCGGGGGAACTTGCCGCCAAGTTGCTGAAGAGGTTTCCCGAGGCGGCGATTACCGGCATTGACCCCGTCGAGGAATTCGTGAAGGTCGCCCGCCAGCGATTTATCCTCGAATCGGGCAAGGTGGAAATCTCGGTCGGCGACCCGCTGAGCATGAATTTCAGTTCGCCCTTTGACCTCGTCGTCGCCATGCTCTCGCTGCACCGTTTGTCGGCGGAGGAGCGCGGAACGGCGCTGCGGAAAATTTACGACGCCCTTTCCGCGGGAGGTCTGTTCATAAACTGCGATTTCTGTCCGCCCGATGACGCCGATGCGCAAAATCTTTATAAACGAATGTGGTTCAAGTATCTGGAACTGAACAACCTGAATCCGAGGCGTCGTC
>QMOE01000484.1 GCA_003648125.1 Chloroflexota bacterium | reverse complement strand
GAAATACGTAGGTATCTGGTGGGGTATGCATATTGGCAAGTACACGTGGAACCTCAGTGATAAACACGGCGCAACGACTGAAAATACCAAGAGATACATTGACTTTGCGGCCAAATACGGTTTCCCAGGGGTGCTGGTCGAAGGCTGGAATGTGGGCTGGCACGGCGAGTGGACTGAACATGGGTATCAATTTAGTTTTACCACTCCTTATGATGACTTTGACATCGAGGAACTGAGCGCCTACGCAGCCGCCAAAGGCGTCGCGCTCATTGGTCACCACGAGACCGGCGCCGCCGTGATGAATTACGAACAGCAGTTGGAGGACGCTTTTGCTTTTTACCGCGACCTGGGGATCAACACAGTTAAAACGGGATATGTGGGCTGGGGCCAGGGGATCAAACGCCGGGACGACGCAGGCAACCTCGTGGGATTGGAGTGGCATCACGGCCAGTACATGGTGAGACATTACAGAAAGGTGGTCGAAACCGCAGCCAGATACCACATAATGTTGGACGTTCACGAACCCATCAAGGACACGGGTATCAGGCGCACCTATCCGAACATGATGACACGCGAGGGGGCGCGGGGACAAGAGTACAATGCGTGGGGCGGAGAGGGCAACCCGCCGGAGCACACCACCATCCTTCCGTTTACCCGCAATCTCGCGGGCCCCTTTGATTTCACGCCGGGCATTTTCGATCTGTTCTTTGAGAAATACCGGCCCCACGGCCGGGTCAATACCACGCTGGCTAAACAACTGGCCCTTTACGTGGTCATCTACAGCCCGTTGCACATGGCCGCTGACTTGCCCGAAAACTATGAGGGCCATCCCGCCTTTCAATTCATCCTGGACGTGCCTGTTGACTGGCAGGACACCAAAGTATTGCACGCCGAAATCGGCGACTATGTCACCATTGCCCGCCAGGACAGAAACAGCGAGGATTGGTACATTGGCAGCATCACCGACGAAAACGAGCGTACACTGGAGACGCCGCTCACCTTCCTCGAAGCGGGCCAAAAGTACGTGGCCGAAATATACGCCGACGGAGCTGACGCCGATTGGGAGAGCGATCCGTTGTCCATTGACATCTACGAGGCAGTGGTTGACAGCGACACCGTGCTAACCCTCAGACTCGCTCCTGGAGGCGGGCAGGCTATCCGCATCCGCCCGGCCACCGGGGATGAGGTAAATCACATCCCGCGAATCGACGAGTCGGCGAATGAGTGAATCAGCGTGCACTTGCGTTAATCTGCGTCCAGAATTTCGACACATTTTGTAAAGAATTTGCACTCTCAAATGACACGTCAGGCGCAAAGCACTTGTCTGTCATCTCCGCTCCCTTCGTCTGTGTCGGCGATACGCCGTCAACTCTCTTGAGCCAAGACCCCGACAGTGCTCACCCCCTCCACCGCGCGGTCTATGCGCCGCAAAAGGCCGGTGAGCACCTCCTTTGGCCCCACCTCGACAAAGCGCACCACCCCCTGCCCGATCATCCAGCGCACCGACTCGGCCCAGCGCACGGGTGAGGTGAGTTGCCGCTCTAGCGCGGCGCGGATATCGTCGGGAGCAGTGAGTGGGCCGGCGGTGGCGTTCGCCACGAGGGGGATGACCGGTTCGCGGAACAGCGTCGCGTCGAGGAAGAGGCGGAACTCGGCGGCGGCCTCGGCCATCAGGGAGGAGTGGGCGGCGATGCTCACGGTCAGCCGGATCACGCGCCTGGCCCCGCGCTTCTGCGCCAGTTCCATCGCCTGCTCCAGCGGCGCGATCACCCCAGAGATGACCACTTGGCCGGGGCAATTGTCGTTGGCGATGCCGACGTACTCGCCGCTCATCTCTCGCACTGCGGCGCAGATCGCCTCCAGCGGCTCACGCTTCAACCCCAGCACGGCCGCCATCCCGCCGGGGCTGCGCTCGCCAGCCATCTTCATCAGACGCCCACGCTCGCGCACCAGGCGCAGCCCGTCCTCGAAGGAGAGTGCCCCTGCCGCCACCAACGCGCTGAATTCGCCCATACTGTGACCGGCGACGTAGGCCGGGCTGCCCATCCCACGTTCTTCTAGCACACGCAGCGCGGCTATACTTGTGGCAAGGATGGCCGGCTGCGTGTTCGAGGTATCGTTCAGTGCCGCGCGTGGGCCATCAAAGCACAGTTGCGACAAATTAATGCCCAGGATGTCATCAGCCTGGGCAAATACGGCCCGGGCCACGGGGGAGGTATCGCAGAGATCGCGCCCCATTCCCACGTACTGGGAACCCTGGCCCGGAAACAGGTAGGCACACAACGTTTTTTGCATTACGTTTCACACTTTGCCATCATTCCTCTTCAATCTCTATGACCTCGACGCCGCGATAGGTGCCACAGGCCAGACAGACGTGGTGTGGTCGCACCGGTGCGCCGCACCGTGGACAAGTCACCAATTGCTGCACCCGCGCTTTCCAGTGGCTACGGCGGTTGCGCCGGCGGGAACTCGATATTCTACGCTTGGGTACTGCACCCATAGTTTGTTCACACTCCTTTCTTTTCGATCAATTGCATCCCTTAGAATCCGTTCTCGTCTTGCAATCCGTGTTCTCAATCCGAGCGCACGTATTATAGAGGCGAGCGATGAACCTGTCAAGGTGTCTCGCTATCGCCGCTGTCGTGCTTCTCCTCAGCGGGCGGCCTATTCTCGCCTTTGGCCCGTTCGACCTGGATGGCGCGGAGACCGTTTTCGATCACCGTCAGCGCCCGCTTTAGTTCTTGCTCCAGTTTGCAGAGCACGTCGAAAGCATAGTCATCGGCCCCGGCGCGGATGCTGTCCAACTCCCGCTCTGCCCGCTCGCGAATGGCAGCGGCTCGCGTCTCCGCGGCCTGGACGATGACGTGCTCGGCCGTAAGCCGGGCTGCCTCGCCACGTGCAAGCGCGATGATGCGCTCTGTCTCCTCGTGAGCCTGGGCCATAGTGCGGTCCCTCTCGCGGATGATCCGCTCGGCGCGCCGCACTTCATCGGGGATCGAAATGCGCATCTGGTCAAGCAGAGGCCACAAGCGGTGTTCGTCCACCAGTCGCAGGCCACTAAAGGGCACTTGCTTGCCCTCCTTGATAGTTTCCTCCAGACGGTCTACCAGATGCATAATGTCCATATTGACCTCCGATGTTCAATCGCGCAGTGAGACGAGCGGCACGGGCTCGTGGTTCTTTTCTCGTT
>QMOE01000483.1 GCA_003648125.1 Chloroflexota bacterium | reverse complement strand
GCCGCGCGGCTCACGTCAACGCGCTGGTAAACGAGACCCTGGCCTACGGCTACGACGGCATAGATATAGACTATGAATCACTGCCCGGCCTCGCCGACCGGGACGGATTCAGCCTGTTCGTCGAGGAACTGGCGGCGGCGCTACACGCTCAAGGCAAACTGCTCTCTGTGACCGTGCACCCCAAAACAAGTGAGCCTGGCTCCTGGGGAGGCCCGCAGGCGCAGGATTGGGCGCGCATCGGGGCCGCGGCCGACCGTTTCCGCGTCATGACCTACGCCTACCACTGGGGCACTGGCGAGCCTGGCCCTATCGCGCCTCTGTGGTGGATGGAGGATGTGATGGCCCTGGCTACCTCTGCCGTCCCGCCCAACCGCGTCTACGTGGGGCTTCACTTCTACGGGTACGATTGGGGGGAGAACTCGGTCAACAGCCTGACGTGGGAAAACGCACAGGCGCTCATCACAGCCTACAGAGTGACCCCGCAATGGAAAACCGCCAGCGGGTGGGGCCGCGCCGTCTCCGAACCCTGGTTCGCCTACACCGACGGGGAGGGGCACTCGCACCAGGCCTGGTACGCCGACGAGAACAGCATCAAGGCACGGCTGCGACTGGTGCAACAATACGGCCTGGGCGGCATCGCCGTGTGGCGGCTGGGCGGCGAGGACCCGGCCAACTGGTCGGTCATCGAGACCGTGCTCGCCCCCACAGGAACAAAGGAGAGGAAAGAATGAACCAACTATCGGCCGTACTGCTGCAGGCCGTCCTGGGACTCGTGCTCCTGCTCCCACTCTTGCTGACTCTGCCCACGCCTCACGTTTCACGTCTCACACCCCACGTTTTATGCGCTGCCCCTGCCGACCTGACCACCACTCCCGCCTGGAGCGTCACGAGTAACGTGACGGGAACCCTGCTCGGCTGGGATGTCGCCACCGCCGGCGACGTGAACGGCGACGGCTACGCGGACGTCATCGCCGGCGCGCCCCGGTACAGCAACGGCGAGACCGAGGAGGGGGTCGCCTTCCTCTACCTCGGCGGGCCAGATGGCCCCGCCGACACCCCGGCCTGGATGGGAGAAAACAACCAGCCCTACTCCTGGTTCGGCTCATCCGTCGCCGCCGCTGGTGACGTGAACGGCGACGGCTACGGCGACATCATCATCGGCGCGCCCCGGTACGACATCACCGGCACCCTCGCTCTGACGGACACGGGGCAGGCTTTCGTCTATTACGGCGGGCCGGCCGGCATCGTCACCGGCACTCTCTGGACGGCCCACACCGACCAATCCCTCGCCCGCTTCGGCACCGCCGTCGCCACCGCCGGTGACGTGAACGGCGACGGCTACAGCGACGTCATCATCACGGCCAACGGCTACGACGCCGAGGAGACGAACGAGGGCGCCGCCTTTGTCTATCGCGGCGGGCCGGGCGGCCTGGACGCCACCCCTGCCTGGACCGTCCATCCCACTGGGCAAGCCTTTGCCAATTTTGGCCGCTCCGCCTCCTCCGCCGGGGACGTGAATGGTGACGGCTATAGCGACGTCATCATCGGTGCGCCCTGGTACGATACCGGCACGACCGATGAAGACAGAGACAGGGGGGCCGCATACGTCTACAGAGGTGGGCTGGCGGGCCTGAGTAATGCTCCAGCCTGGACGGTGACGGGGGACCGGCGGGAGGCCGAGTTCGGCATCAGTGTCTCCACCGCCGGGGACGTGAACAACGATGGCTACAGCGACGTCATCGTCGGGGCATACAAGTACACCCAAGATTCTGAGCATCCCTGGCGCGAGGGAGCGGCCTTTGTCTACCACGGTGGGTCGGGTGGTTTGGAGACCAGCCCCGCCTGGGAAGAGAGAGGTGGTCAGGAGAGCGCCAAGTTTGGGCTTGCCGTCGCCACCGCCGGAGATATGAACGGCGACGGCTACACGAATGTGGCAGCAAGCGCGTATAACTATAACACCACCTACACCAATACGGGGCGCGTGCTCGTCTATGACGGGGGAGCGGGCGGCCTGGTCGGGAGCTATACCTGGAGCGCGGAAGGCGACCAAGAGGGAGCGGGGTTGGGCTACGCCGTCTCTACCGCTGGGGACGTGAACGGCGATAATTATAGCGACCTCATCGCTGGCGCACCCACGTACAACGATGGGCAGATGGACGAAGGGGCCGCTTTCCTTTACCTGGGAGCAGGCGACGCCGGCAATTTATTGGCCCACCCGCGCCAACTGCGGAGCATCGTCCCCGCCCCCATCGCCCCTCTGGGCTTTTCGGACTCTATCAACCGGGTGCACTTGCAAACGACCATCTGGCCCACACAGACAATATCGGCCAAACTACAGTGGCAGGTCGCCCCCTTTGATGTGTCTTTCACCGCCCCTGCCGCCATCTCTGGCACCGCTCTCACCTGGACCAGCGTGCCCACCACCGGCACCGTCCTGAGTCAAACCGTGGACGGGCTTGCCAGGGACACCCTCTATCGCTGGCGCGCGCGCGTGCTTTACGAATCCGGCGGGCAAAGCCGCTGGCTGTACCTGCCCTGGAACGGCCCCAACGAGGCCGACTTCCGCACCCCTAATCTGCTGGAGGCAATTCAAAACTTTTACGTCGAACCGGGGCACTCGGCCACTGCCATCCGCATGCTGCTCAACCCGGCATACGTGACGCAGACCTTTACCCTAACCTTCATTTCATCGCCGGGCTATACCTTCACCCTTGCCCTGCCATCGGGGGGATTGACCACCACTCTGGCGGCGCTCGAATCCAGCCCCGTCACCATCACCGCGCAAACACATCCAACGACCTCGCTGGGCACGCAATTCACGACCACCATCACGATCACCAGCGACCTGAGCGGACAAGACACGGTCTACCACGTCACGACGGTCGCGGACTTGACCTTCCTGCCTCTCGTCTTGCGCAACTTTTGACAACCTGTAGGGCAGCTTTCCATAGCTTTACTACCGGACACTTTTTCAAGGAAGCCAAAATCAGTTACACAGAGAGCGCAGAGAAAGCACAGAGATACACTGAGACGTCAGCAATTCCCGTTATGGGTGAAAAGCGCAGGGTGCTTTACGTGGGAAAACAGACGCGATTTGGAAATCGCACATAGTCTCAAATTATGTGCTTGGGAGAGAAAAGAGCCAGGTCGCTCCCCAATTTGCGTCATTCCGAGCGACCAAAGGGAGCCGAGGAATCTC
>QMOE01000482.1 GCA_003648125.1 Chloroflexota bacterium | reverse complement strand
CCAAGTGCTTTATCAGCGCGACCAACAGTACGGCGGCGGCGAACACCTCTGCCCCGTACAGCAAGTCTGGGAGACCGGCCAACCGATCCGCTTTACCCAAACCCGTTACGATCAGGAGGGGAATGCTCGCTGGCTCGACGTCACTGCTTCGCCCCTGCGCGACTCTGCCGGCCGGGTGACGCACATGATCGAGGCCTACCGCGACGTGACTGCCGAGAGGCAACTGGAGGAAAGGCTATCCGGGGTACACGCGCTGGGACGAGAGTTAGTGCTCTCACGAGAAGATCGGCAAATAGCCCAGGTAACGGTGGACGCGGCCGTGTTTTTGCTACAATCCCAGTTGTGCAGGCTGTGGCTGACGGACGAAGAGGAAAGAGTGATGACTCCTCAGGCATGCGCCGGTCGAACAGAATCTATGAACCTGTATCCCCTGCCGCTGGACGACGAGGAAAGTATCGTCGTTGCCGTCGCGCGCAGCGGAGAGCCACACTATGCCAGTACAGACGCGGGCCAGGGCAATCGGTCGGTGCTGTGTGTACCGCTCGAGGTGAAAGAAAAAGTCATCGGCGTCTTGAGCACAGAAAACGACCGGCCAGATGGGTTCGACGAGACCGACCAGCGGCTGTTCTCCACGCTGGCCGATTACAGCGCGCTGGCCCTGGAGAACGCCCGTCTGTACGAGGCGGAGCGAGAGCAGCGTCAATTAGTGGAGCAATCGCAGGCTCAATTGGTGCAGAGCGAAAAACTGGCCGCCACCGGCCGTATGGCCGCATCGCTGGCCCACGAGATCAACAACCCGCTCCAGGCCATCCACAACAGTCTGCAACTCGTACTCAACTTTCAACTAGAGCCAGACGAGCAACACGAGTATCTCAAAATGGCTAACGACGAGGTCGAGCGGTTGATCGGCATAGGAACCCGCATCCTCAGTTTCGCCAGGCGGCCTCGGAAAGATATGAGGCCCACAGACCTGAATGCCGTCATCAAGAAAACGTTGGCGCTGGCCGAAAAGTATTTCCAACACCGTCACATCTCGCTCCATAGAGAACTATCGCCCAACCTGCCGCGCGTTCTGGCGGCCCACAGCGAGTTGGAGCAAGTGTTCCTCAACCTGGCGCTCAATGCCGTAGAGTCTATGCCCGAGGGAGGAACTATACGCATCTCTAGCCACTCGACCGAAAATGGGCAACTGGCAATAATCTTTTCCGACACCGGGCACGGAATATCGCCAGAGCACCTCGAACACATCTTTGAGCCGTTCTTTTCGACCAAAGATGATGGCACCGGCCTGGGATTGAGCGTTAGCTATGACGTGATCAAGCGGCACGGGGGAGAGATCACCGTGCAAAGTGTGTTGGGAGAAGGGACGACGTTTACTGTGTTGTTGCCGGTGATGCAGGAGTGAAACGTCAAACGTGAAGCGGAGTGATACAATGATGGCATCTAAAATCGCGGATAAACCTGTCCGCTCCAACGCGCATATCCTGGTCGTGGACGACGAGCGGGCAATGCGCCACACGCTGGCCAAGATATTCACGCAATTGGGCTACCAGACCACGATGGCCGCCTCTGGCCAACAGGCGCTAGAGTACATCGCCCGCCAATCGTTCGACTTGGTGCTGCTCGACTTGAAAATGCCGGGGATGGACGGTGCCGAGGTACTAAAAGCAGCGCGGCCATTAGCACTGGATACAGTGTTCATCTTTCTGACTGCCCACGGCACGCTGGATTCGGCCATCGCTGGCATCCGGCACGGAGCCTTTGATTACCTGCTCAAACCCAGCCCGGTGCAAGAAATCATCCGCGCCGTTGAGGCCGGCCTGGCTGAGCGAGAACGGCGGCGGAACGCCGAGAATCCAATGACGCTGCTCGAACGGGCACTGGTGAGCCTCAAAGATGCGGCGCAGCAGCCGGAAGCCTCATCTGCCGGCGAGCGTTTCCTGCACGCATCAGGCATCACCGTGGACGTTCCCAGGCAACTCGTCGTCGCGCGCGGTCAGCCGGTGGCCCTGACGCCGACCGAGTTCGAGATCCTCACTTATCTGATGCGTCACCAAAACCGCGTCGTCTCCTGTCGCGAGTTGACGGCCCATCTGCACGGCTACGACCAGGACGAACGGGACGCCCGCATCCTCCTGCGCTCCCACGTCCACCGGCTGCGCCACAAACTAGAGCACGATCACGCCCATCCACAGATCATACGCACAGTGCGTGGCAGGGGGTATACTATTTTGGCAGAGTGAGACGCGGGTTTCAGGATAGTGGCTTTCAGACCTCCGAGGTTTTTCGAAACCTCGGAGGTCTTGGTATCTGGAACGAAACCGCACCCTGCTTGGAACATTCTCGGAACCCACAAGTGATCACTCCTATGCTACACTAACACCGCAAACACAGAAAGCGTATCATGTCTGGAGACGCAATCTATGGCAACCAAACGCATCCTGGTAGTAGACGACGAACCGAACGTCGTCAAATCGTGCGCCAGAATATTGGAACTGGAAGGTTTCGAGGTACAAGGCACCACCAGCGGGGCCGAGGCGATCGCACTCTACAAGAACGAGAGCTTTGACCTGGCACTGGTGGATTTCAAAATGCCCGAGGTGGACGGTTTGCAGGTGCTGGCGACGCTCCGGGAATACGATCCCTCGGCCTCTGTGGTCATCATCACCGCCTACGGGACGAAAGATAACGTGGTCGAGGCGCTGCGGCTGGGGGCGAGCGAGTTTCTGGAAAAACCGCTAAACACCAAGACACTGGTCGCCACGGCGCGCCGCATCCTGGAGCAAGGGAATGGCAAGTCGGTGCGAGGCAACCTGCGCACACTGAGCCTGCCCAGCATCGTCCAGATCAACTGCAACGAGCAGAACCAGGCCCGCCTGCGGCTCAAGCATCGCGGGCAGGAAGCGCATATTTTCTTTGCCGATGGCAACGTCGTACACGCTGTATCAAATTCGCAAGTTGGCGAGGAGGTAGTCTATGAACTTTTGACCTGGGAAGATGGCGAGTTCGAGCTAGAGATGGACGTTCCACCGCCCGAACGAACCATAACCGTTGGCTGGTCCGGCCTGCTCCTGGAAGGGATGCGCCGCATTGATGAGCGCGCAGTCGAGTGGGACGGGCTGGACGTATTGGAAGAACAAACAGAACCTAAACACGAGGAGGTAAGTAAAATGGCAACAAAGAAACGCAGTCAAGTACTG
>QMOE01000481.1 GCA_003648125.1 Chloroflexota bacterium | reverse complement strand
GTGCTTTACGTGGGAAAACAGCCGCGATTTCCAAATCGCGGCTACAAAACGGGAATTGCTGGTCAAACAGAGAGCCACTCGGCGGCGGTGTCCGGGAGCAGTGCCAGCGGCCCCTGCTGCACCGTCGGGTCGGGCAGCGAATCGAGGAACAGTTGGCCGTAACTCTTGGTCAGCAGCCGTTTGTCAAAGACGGCTACGATGCCCCGGTCGGTGCGGGTGCGGATCAGCCGGCCAAAGCCTTGCAGGAAACGCAGGATGGTCTCTGGCACGGCGTACTCGAAAAAGGGTTGCTCAAAGGTCTCGGAGCGGGCGGCAAAGATGGGGTCGCTGGGGACGCTAAAGGGGAGTTTGGCGATGGCTAAACAACTGAGCGATTCGCCCGGCACGTCCACTCCCTCCCAAAAGCTGCGTGTGCCCAAGAGCACCTGTCGCTCGCCCGCGCGCAAGTTCTCCAGCAGTTGCGCCCGCGAGATGCCCTGTCCTTGTGCCTGGACGGTGATGCCGGCCTGGGCCAGCGGTGCTTTGATGGCCCGTAGAGTAGAGCGCAGTTGGCTGTAGGAGGTAAAGAGCGCCAGTGCCTGTCCCCCGGTGGCGCGGAAGAGGGCGACCATTCCTTGCTCCACCGCTCGCTGATAGCCCGGCTGTCTGGGCTCGGGGATGTCGTCCACCAAGTAGACCAGGGTCGAGTTCTGGTAGTCGAACGGCGAGCCGACCGTCAGTTCGTCGGCGTCCCACCCGTTCAGCCGCTCGCGCAGAAAGTCAAAGGTGCCGCCGGTGCGGAGCGTGGCCGAGGTCAGTATCACCGACTCTTTTTTATGGAAGAGGTGCTCCTCCACCAACGGGCCGACGTGTAGAGGGGCAGCGTGCAGGCTCAACCGGTTGTGGCTGGAATCCAGAGTTAGCCAGTAGATGAGGGATGGATCGGATTGCGTGACCATCTGGCTTACTTGTTCCCTGGTCTCTCCCAGCCGCCGTCCTATTCCCAGTGTCTGAGCCTGCAAGTCCTCGGCGTCGGGGATGTCGAATGTGGACAGGTCATCCAGGCCGCCCGCCAACCGTTCCAACCCGTTCGTGACGGCTGTCAGTGGAGCGTCGGCGTTGTCCCAACTAATCTCAATCCCCTCCCAAGATGGTTGCACGCGCAGGCCAGATGTGATACGTAGGTGGAACGCATACTGGTTGCGCTTGTTTTCTTTTTGCTCGTTCACGAATTCTTTCAACTGGTCAAAGAAAGAGTCAAGTTGACGCATAGCCCGGTCTGATGCCAGCCCGATTTTGCCGACATAGAGTTCCATCTGCTCCATGATCTCGTCTGGCAGGTCGGCTTTTTGGCAGCGTGAGATTATCTCGGATAGCAGCCCGGTCACGCGGCCAGAATTACCAACTCGCCCGACTTCGTTCAGTAGCCGGCGCAAGCGGTTACGGTCAGTTTCAAAACTGAGACCGCTGGTGGTGGCCGCCTCCAGGTGGTGGGCCTCGTCTATGATGAGATATTTATATTCCGGCAGGGCGCGGTTCTGCACCGCGATGTCGGCCAGGAGCAGGGCGTGGTTGACGATGATGAGATGGGCGGATTCGGCGGCGTGGCGGGCGTTGTAAAAGTAGCAATTGCCCTGGTGAAAGTTGCGGCAGCGTTCTGGGTCGCAGCCCTCGTGATCGGCTGAAAGTTGCCGCCAGATCGTCCGCTCGACTGGGTTGGGCAAAAAGAGTGCGTCGCCGTCGCCGTTGGTCGTCTCTGGCAGCCAGATGAGGATTTTCGCCAGCACCCGGGCTTCGTCGGGCGAGTTCGCTCCCCGGCGGCGTAGGCTGTGCAGGCGGGCCGGGCAGAGGTAGTGGGAGCGGCCTTTGAGCACGGCGGCCCTGAACTCGAGCGGCAGAGCGTGGATCAGGTCGGGGAGGTCTTTGCGATACAGTTGTTCTTGCAAATTGATGGTGTTGGTGGAGATGACTACCCGCTCGCCGTTCTGCGCCGCCCAGTAGGCGGCGGGGATGAGGTAGGCCAGTGACTTGCCGACGCCGGTGGGGGCCTCGACCAGCAGGTGTGCGCCCCGGTTGAGGGCGCGCGCCACGCCGCGCAGCATCGCCACTTGTTGGGGGCGGTGCTCGTAGCCGGGAAAGTGCGCCGCGAATGGGCCGCCTTCTTCCAGGAGCGCGGCGAGTCGCTCTACTTCCAACGGTTTCCGCTCGGCGGTAGGCTGCAAGGGGTGGGCATCCTCCGTGACGGCGAATAGCGGCTCTGTGGGAGTGGTGTCTGGCTTGGATGTGACGTGTCGCCTGGGTGGATGTCGTCCGGCCTCTTCCAGTGCATTGCGGAAAAAGCCGGTGGCGCTCCACCTGGCTCGCTCGCCGTGGCCGATGATCTCTTTCAGTATGCGGGGGGGCAACTCTGCCGCGCGGAGGAGGAGGGCGTGGAAGAGGCGATAGGTGGCCTGGGCGTCATCTAGCGCGCGGTGGGCGTGTTCCAGTTTGATTCCCATCAAGTGCGCCAGCGCCCCCAGGCTGTATCGCTCGGCGTGCGGCAGGAGGATGCTGGCTATCTCGAACGTGTCGAAAGATTCGTTCTCGAGCAGGACCGAGTGCAGGCGCAGGAAACTCAAATCGAATCCCACGCTGTGACCGACGATGGGCAGTTGGCCGGCGAAGCGGCCCAGGCGGGGCAGTACATCGTGCAGACTGGGCGCGTTGGCTACGTCGCTATCGCGGATGCCGGTCAGTTCGGTGACTGGGCGCGGGATGGTGCGGCCGGGGTTGACAAAGGTGGAGAAGGTGCCCAGTATTTCGTCGTCGTGGAATTTGAGTGCGCCAATTTCGATGATAGCGTCGCGGTTGGCGTCAAGGCCGGTGGTTTCCAGATCAAGGGATATGTAGGTGGGAGGCATATTTTCTCATTTCTAGCCGCGTGCGTGGCGGCAGGGAGATTATACCTCAGAAACGTGAAACGTGAAACGTGAGGGAATACGATATTTCTGGTGATTACCCACATCTCACCACAGAGACACGGAGAGCACAGAGAAAACACGTATCATCTCAATAATCCGGGGGAATGTAGGTCGGAATGGTATTCCGACCAGCCGGATTACCAATCCGGCCTACAAATGCCCCAACTTTTTGAGAAGATACGAAAACACAAATATCCTATCTTGGTGTCCTCTGCGCCTCTGGTGAAAAAAGATCGCCTCGAGTGGATAATCACCGGGTGT
>QMOE01000480.1 GCA_003648125.1 Chloroflexota bacterium | reverse complement strand
ATTTTCCACCTCCACGTGGTGCGTCAAGTCAAATGGCAACGGATTCTTGACCCAGGGGTTGATCATGGTATAATGTCATTGCGCCGGCGTAGCTCAGGCGGAAGAGCAACTGACTTGTAATCAGTAGGTCATGGGTTCGAGTCCCATCGCCGGCTAGGTTGGTGTAAAGATTGACAATTCAACATGGGTCGGTGTCCCGAGCGGCAAAGGGGGCGGACTGTAAATCCGCTGGCTCTGCCTTCGAAGGTTCGAGTCCTTCCCGGCCCACCTCTGTGATAGCGCCCGGTGGTTGATTAACTACCGGGCGCTATCCGTTTGTTTGCGCCCATCACTGCAAGCTGGACACAGTTCAGTGTTCACGATCGAGGAGCGCCTGCGCCAGTTCGTAGAGCGCCTGGGCCGCCTGACCCTGCACGTCCGCCGCCTCCAACGCAGCCAATGCCTGAGAGTGATGCTCGCGCGTCAGCCGTTCGGCGTATGCGCGGCTGTTCGTTTCCTCCAAAAGATTCGTAGCGCGGCGCACATCGTCCGCCGAGAGCGTATCCCGCGCCAACAATGCACGCAATTCTGCGCTTCGCTCCAGGCCGTGGAGAATGGGCAGTGATTTCTTGCGTCGGGCGATGTCGGCGCCGGCAGGTTTGCCGGTGACATCTGGATCCCCCCAGATGCCCAACACGTCGTCACGCATCTGGAAGGCCATCCCCATGTGGTAGCCGAACATCCCCAGGTGCTCGCGTTGAGCGGCGGGAGCGGCAGCAACAAGTGTGCCCATCACGCAGGAACAGGATGCCAACGCAGCGGTTTTCCCTTCGACCATCGCCAGATAATCCGCGATAGAAACTTGGGCGCGGCTCTCGAAACCAATGTCGAGGTACTGCCCGCCGGTCAGAGAAACACAGGTGTTGTTCAAACAATGAACCGCCTCTACAATCGTCTGTGCCGGCACACCCCGCTGGGAGAGACGCACTAGAGCCAGTTGAGCCAGCGCAAAAAGCGTGTCGCCGACATTGACGCCCTGAGCCACTCCCCACGACGACCAGATGGTGGCGCGACCATGGCGGATTTCGTCGCCATCCTCAATGTCGTCGTGGATGAGGGTAAAGTTGTGCATCAATTCGAGGGCGGCAGCGGCAGGTAAGGCCTGCTCCCAATCGCCGCCGCAGGCCTCGCAGGACAGCAGGCAGAGCATGGGGCGGATACGCTTGCCGGTTCGAGCCTGGTAGGGATTGAACGCAGCATCGGCCCAGCCCATGTGGTAGTGCAGCATGCCAAAGAGACCAGTGTGACGCGGCTCAGCAGTTTGAACGACGGCGCGCATCTCCTCTTCAATAAACGGCAAGTAACGGGCAAATGTCGTTTCGAGCAGCGTCGTCATACCTGTTTCTCGTGACCGTTGCACCCAAAGATAATCGAACGGGCCAGATCAACGTCCACCTCTGTATCCACACAACCATCCTTCAACAACGGCACTACGGCCACGGCTGGGTAGCCATTGTCCCAGTCCATGCTCTCAATGGCCTCAATTCCCTCTTCAAGCTCTTGCTGGCAGGCAACGGCGACCACGCCGGCCGGCTGATGCTCAGCCAGAAAACGCACAGCCATCCGTCCACCAGGAGCGACGCATATACCCTCGTAGCCGGACTCGACAGCGGCGGCGCGCAACTGGTAGATAGCGCACTCGACACGAGTACATCCCGTACAATCCAGTCCCTGCTTGGTCATTTTGCCTGGACAGTCCTGGCTGGGACGGAGACAATGCGGAATCAACAACACCCGTTTGTTAAAAGGTATATTTTCCACACCGCTGCTGATAAAAGTTTGTTCGGTCATGGCCCACTCTCCTTCATCTGTAACTGCTCATCAGGTACCCGGCACTTTTGATTCACCCAGTACATTCCAAAACCCGCAAGCGGCGCTCAGGTTACGGCATGGTAGAGGTTAAAGGAATACGATGCAGAGATGGAACGTCAGCAGCACCGGCGGCAAACATGGCGACGCGCAACTGAGTGACCAGCACGGTAACAAGATCGGTCACAGCAGCGATAGACTCGTTAGCAGCACGCAAGAAAGGGCCAGCGACGCCACAAGCAGCGGCACCAAGCGCGATGGCCTTGGCTATCTGAATACCGTTGCGAATACCACCGCTGGCGATAGCGAGTAATTCCGGCGCGCCCCGACAGATCATCAACAGGCTTTCTGCGGTGGGAATGCCCCAATCGGCAAAAGCCGCCGCCACCTGACGTTGAAGTTCATCCTGGGCACGGTGCATCTCCACCTGGCTCCACGACGTGCCTCCCGCCCCAGCGACCTCAATCGCCGCCACGCCGACATTTGCCAATTGGCGAGCCACCCACTCCGAAATGCCCCACCCCACTTCTTTGACGACCACCGGTACCTCCAACGCCCGGCAGACCGCCTCGATTTTGGACAGCAGTCCAGAGAAGCGCGTGTTCCCTTCGGGCTGGAGCGCTTCCTGCAAGGGATTGAGATGCAAAATCAGGGCATCCGCTGCTACCATCTCGACGGCGCGGCGGCACTCGTCTGGGCCGTAGCCATAGTTCAGTTGCACAGCGCCCAGGTTAGCCAAGAGCAGTATATCGGGGGCGAAGCGGCGCACTTGATAAGTGCCTGCCAGGGCCGGGTCTTTAATAGCGGCTCGCTGCGAACCCAGCCCCATCCCAATACCGGCAGCCTGGGCGGCTTCCGCCAGACGTTGGTTAATCGTGCGGGCTTCTTGCGTGCCGCCGGTCATCGAGGAGATGATGAGCGGAGCCGCCAGCCGCTTGCCCAGCAACGTGACGGAGGTATCCACGCTCTCGAGGTCCAAACCCGGTATAGCGCAGTGAGTAAAACGATAGTGCTCAAAGCCGGTAGAGACGTGCTTAAAGTCGACGTCCTCCTGCAAATTGATGCGGATGTGATCAGACTTGCGCTGCTGATGTTGTGGCGGCATAGGCTCCTGACGTAACCTGGGATGCTTGTCGGTGTTACTTATGGTGAATCTTGTGATACTTTTCTACCGGACACTTTTGCCAAGTTTCTGTTACACAGAGATTCACGGAGGATTCACAGAGACGCCTGTCTGCCGACAGGCAGGCACAGAAATTCCTTGCAGGAATCTGCTAGTACGAAGCGGCTCTTTTGTTAGATCATCCAAATTTCAACATCTCAGTGTATCTCTGTGCTCTCTGTGTAACTGATTT
>QMOE01000479.1 GCA_003648125.1 Chloroflexota bacterium | reverse complement strand
GTGGTCGGCTTGGCCCCTGCCGCCGACAACATGATCGGCAGCCACGCTTACCGCCCGCAAGAGGTTGTCACTGCCAGCAACGGCATCACCATCGAGATCAACTCGACCGACGCCGAGGGGCGCATGTTGCTGGCCGACGCGCTGGTCTACGCCGCCCGCTTCCGGCCGGCCGCTGTGGTGGATATCGCCACGCTGACCGGCGCGTGCGCCACCGCGTTGGGCGGAGTGGCGGCGGGGCTGTTCAGCACCGACGACGGGTTGCGCGATGCGCTCCTGTCCGCCGCCGACGCCAGCGCGGAAAAGCTCTGGCCGCTGCCGCTGTTCCCCGAATACGAAAAGACGCTCGAATCGCAGACGGCCGACATCAGGAACAGCGCGGGGATGAGAGTGGGCGTCGGCTCGTCGGCCACGTTCCTCAAACATTTCGTCTCCTACCCGGCCTGGGCGCACGTGGACATGGCCGGGCTGGCGCTCGAAGCAAAAGATAACCCTTACGTCCCCGGCAAGGGCGCGACCGGCTTTGGCGTGCGTTTGCTGACCGAGTTCGCGCGCCGGTGGGCGCGGTGATGGGAGCATGGGCGAGCAGCGCTATATTGAGGTGCCCGGCCAAGTGCCGGGCACCTGTAGTCAAGCGATTTTGGAGATATAGGTAATCACCACGTGATCGTGGTTGACCTGTTCAAAACACCAGAGTATAATCTCTAGCATGCAGTGTGTCCAACTAGCCAAAATACAAACAGGAGGATAATTATGAAAGCGCACCAAGTCGATTACCAGGTTTTCGGCGACGATCTGCAATTTGTGGAGGTCGAACTGGACCCCAGCGAGACGGTGATTGCAGAAGCAGGGATGATGATGTACATGGAGGACAACATCGGGTTCGAGACCAAGATGGGGGATGGCTCCAACCCCAAGTCCGGCTTTCTGGACAAGGTGGTGAGCGTGGGGAAGCGGGCGATCACCGGCGAGTCGCTGTTCATGACCCACTTTACCAGCACCGCGCGCGAGGGTAAGCGGCACGTGGCCTTTGGAGCGCCGTATCCGGGCAAGATCATCGCCATTGATTTGGACGAGACGAACGGCGAGTTGATCTGTCAGAAGGATTCTTTTCTGTGCGCCGCACTAGGCACCGAGTTGAGCATTGCCTTTAACAAAAAACTGGGAGCAGGGCTTTTTGGCGGCGAAGGGTTCATCCTCCAACGGCTGCGGGGCGACGGTATGGTATTTATCCACGCGGGTGGCACCATCATAGAAAAGCACCTCAATAACGAAAAGATTCTGGTTGATACCGGCTGCATCGTCGCTTTCGAGAATACCATCGGCTACGACATCCAGCGGGCCGGAAACCTGAAATCTATGGTCTTTGGCGGCGAGGGACTTTTCTTAGCCACTTTGCAAGGGACGGGCCGCGTCTGGCTCCAGTCACTGCCGTTCTCCCGCCTGGCCGACCGTATCCTCAAGTTCGCCCCCTCGGCGGGCGGGCAGAGTAAGGGCGAAGGTTCGATCATAGGCGGGGCGGTAAAGTTGTTACAGCAATAGCTCGTTCGTGAGGGCGACGCCAAGACCTCCGAGAGCATGCAAAAATCTCGGAGGTCTTTTGTACCTGTCGGAAAAAATCATGGTAACGACTTTTCCTCGGCCAACATTTTGATGGCAACTCGGCGAGTAATCATAGTCGGAGCGGGAGCGGCCGGGCTGATGGCTGCCGGGCAAGCCGCCGAATTGGGGGCTAACGTGCTGCTCCTGGAAAAGATGAACCGCCCGGCGCGCAAGCTACGCATCACGGGCAAGGGGCGCTGCAACCTGACCAACGTGGCTCCGCTCGCCGACTTTATCGCTCACTTTCCCAACGGTCGCTTCCTGCGTCAGGCGTTCTCCCGCTTTTTCACCCCTGACCTGGTGGCCTTTTTCCAGGGACTGGGTCTGCCAACTGTGACCGAGCGCGGCGGCAGAGTCTTTCCCATCAGCGAGAAGGCCCAGGACGTGGTGGACGCGCTGACGCGCTGGGTGCGCAGGCGCGGCGTGACCCTGCGAACCGAATCGCCGGTGGAACGGTTAGTCATTGAGGGCGGGCGAGTAATCGGGGTGCAGGTGTCTGGCGAGCAAGATCACCGCGCCGACGCGGTGATCGTCGCCACCGGCGGGGCCTCTTACCCCGGCACCGGCTCGACCGGGGATGGCTACCGGCTGGCAAAAGCGGTCGGTCACACCATCGTGCCAATCCGCCCCGCGCTGGTTCCCCTGGAGACCGGCGGAGACGTCGCTCCTCGCTTGCAGGGTTTGAGCCTGCGCAACGTCACCGCCCGGCTATTGGTCGAGGGGAAAAAACCGGCGGAACTGTTCGGCGAGATGCTCTTTACTCACTTTGGCGTCTCTGGGCCGATCATCCTCTCCTTGAGCCGGCAGGCCGTGGACGCATTGCACCAGGGCCAGCGCGTGACGCTCTCGATTGACCTCAAACCCGCGCTGGACGAGCGCAAGCTGGACGGACGCCTCCTGCGCGACCTGGACACGCACGGCAAGCGCCAGTTCCGCACGCTGCTCAAGGGATTGCTGCCCCAAAAGCTGATCCCGATTTGCATAGAGCAGACCTCCATCTCGCCGGACAAGCCCGCGCACCAGATCACGGCCAGAGAGCGCGGACGGCTGCGGGTGTGGCTGAAGGATTTTCGCCTGGGCGTGACGGGCCATCGCCCCCTGGCGGAGGCGATCATCACCGCCGGCGGGGTGGACGTGCGCGAGATTGACCCGCGCTCGATGGGGTCTCGTTTGGTGGAAGGGTTGTACTTTGCCGGAGAGGTGCTGGATGTGGACGCCGACACCGGCGGCTACAACCTGCAAGCGGCCTTTTCCACCGGGTGGCTCGCCGGCCGGTCTGCGGCGGGGGGCTAGGAAACCTATCACAGCCCCTGCTCCACGCGGGCGATGGCCCACAAGCCATCCTGCGCGACCCGCACCGGCTGGATCAGATGAATGACGTAAAATCTCTCGCCGTGAAGAACTAGCACTTGGGCCGCGCCGGTGACCGGATCGGGCGAGGGCAACAGATCAAAAGTGTCTTGAGTCGGGTCAAAGCCCAGGCTCTGCCCCTCGTCGCGGGCCACCTCCAGCGGGTCGAGCCGCCAGGGCTGGTGGCCCTGGTCTACCGCGGCCTGAAGTTGCTCAAGCGCCCCCATATCCAGCTCTACTTCCCCTACGTAGAC
>QMOE01000478.1 GCA_003648125.1 Chloroflexota bacterium | reverse complement strand
TCCGCCTGAACGAAGGGCGCATGGTGGCCTGCGTGTGACCTTCCTTTTCGTCTTTTCCACTTGACTGGCGGCGAAGGCGACGCCTAACCGACCCGCCGATTTTGGGCGACGATAGCCGCGTCGGGTGGAAGCTCTACGTAAGCGAACCGCTGACCCAGCTTCGCCGCTACGAAAAGCATTATACTACTGTGTGTAGGCTCGTAGCACGAGCGGTAGATACACCTGATGGATACGGGTGGTCCTTCGGTACACACCGCCGCTCATTAATCCACCCAAGCCTGGAATCTGTTCACCGGCCAGCCTCCGTGACCCAGCGCTCTGTGTTTCGGGCGGCATTATCCCTGCAGATGAACCGATGTACAAGACGATCCGTTCTTCGTCGCTGCCCACTGCAATGGCTCCGACATCAGCCTCGCGTGGTACTCCAGGAACCAATTGCCAGGTGTCTTCATCCTCTACCCGATAGACGCCGCCGTTTCCAGCCACATACAAAATGGATGGCGACTGGGGCGTAAAGAGCAGGTCTCCCACGTGTAGCGGTAGTGTCAACTCTGTCCACGTGTCTCCTCCGTCCTGTGTGCTAAAGGCCGTGCCCTCGCAACTGACATAGATGGTGTTGGGGGCCTGGTGGTTTACGGCCACTGCGTCCACGTTCATGCCCTGGCTGGTCGGGATCATCTCCCAGCTTTGACCGTCATCGTCGCTTTTGAGCAACCCAGTTCCGCCGGTGCCGGCGTAAACGACCTGTGAATCGGTAGGATCATAGATAATCTCAGACACCCCGCTGATCGGCTGAGTGAGCGTCAACTGCGTCCAGTCCTGACCATAATTATCGCTGACATAGATTCCGCCCACTGCTCTCTGGGTACTCCAGTCAAAATCAGGGGGGAAGAAGGTAACGCCCGCCAGTATCCGACCGGCGATATCGGGGTGCGGGGCCACGGCAAAGGTCTCACCCACCCAACCGTCTAACTCGCTGGGCACAGTCAAAGATACTGGCTGCCAGTTTTCCCCGCCGTCCTCACTGATCTGCACACTGGGGATACCGTCTTCATAAACGTCGCAATCGGGTTCAGAGGAGAGACAGCCCATCTCGCCAAGATAGACGCGCGTGGGCGTGACCGGATCGACAGCCAACGGGTTTCCCGACCAGGGGAACCCACGTCGGCGTATGCCCAGAGAACGCCACGAACCGCCACCGTTGCTGCTCTTGAGCATACCCAGACTCTCCGGCGCGGAAACGTACACCTCACCCAGGTTGTGCGGCGAGACGGCCATATAGGACGGCACGATGCCTGCCAAACCCTGGTTGGCCTCAACCCAGGTGTTGCCCCCATCGGTGCTCTTGAAGACTCCATAGTGGCGCGTACCTGCGTATATCACCGTTGGGCTAACGGGATCAACTGCCAGAGCCACTACATCGCCCGGGGACGAGGCCAACAGCGACCAGCTATCGCCACCATCAGTGCTGGCATAAACACCCTCGCCACAGGCTGCCCACATTGTATCTGAGATCGTCGGGTGGAAGGCAAGGCCTTGCACGTGTATGCTCTCAGTAATAGAATCCCAAGTACTCAGATCCGTGCTTCTATACAAAAAAGGTGGGTTTCCTTCTCCCACCGGCGATCCAAGCACTGCCCAGGCTTTGTGGTTTCCAACAGGAGCAAAATATAAGCGCTCAATGTGAGAACCCGGTTGCGCCGCCCAGTTCCAATCACCGCCGCCGTTGGTGCTGGTGAAGATATTGCCATCTCGCGTCCCGGCCAACATAGTGTCGGGATTGTCTGGATGAAAGGCGAGGGCAGTGACGTGAGTGTCGGTAAGCTCTACGGTTATGGTAACCCAGTTATTTCCCCTGTCATCTGAACGATAAATACCTCCATTGTCTGGTTCTCCAACAGAAGCACTGGCCGTGGCATAGACAACGTCAGATAGTACAGGATGAGCGATTAGACTGAACTCGTGCAGGAAAGGATTGGGTAGGGCAATGTGTTCCCAGGTAGCACCACCATCCTGAGAGCGCATAGTGGCCTCACCTCCCTTGAAGCCAAAGTACATCACGTCCTTACTCTCAATGTCAAAAGAGACAGGAGCGCGATGGATAGGGGAAGCGAGCAGCATCGGTTGCCAGTGGTTGCCAGCATCGTTGCTAAAGAAGAGACCACTATACTGAACCGCGGCATACACCCAGGTTGGTGTCACGGGATGCAGCGTCACGTTCCAGACAAACCCGCCATACGGCCCGTCTGTCGTCCACACGTTGAATGCTTGAGTCACGGTGAAGGCGCCAGGCAAGCTGCCCGATTCGCTATCGGGATTGGTGACAGTCAGTGTATAAACGCCGGGATCCATCCCCCACGGCACAGTTGCTTCCAGCGTGGTAGTGCTCACCCAGTTAACACCGTCTAGCGATGTATCCCCCAGGTAGACCATTGGCGTGGAGACAAAGTTGGTACCAGTGAGGACAATGGGGGTGTCGAGGTCATTAGGTGCAGACGAAGGGTCAACCTCTGTCACCGCCAAGTCGAGTGGGGCAGCTAGCGCTGGATTGGAGACACCGGCACCAACCTCTCCCAATACATAGAGCAAAACAATCAATGCAGCCATTGAGGTCAGAGCTGCTGTTATTGCGAATAATCGTCTCTTCATTTCGATTCCTCCTTCTCTCGCGTGGACCGCATAACGGTTGTTTTCACCCGCTTGGCGGGTGCGGCGTGAGCACCTCCGCTAGAAAATTAACTGCAATGCGCGTGGAACCGTCATAAAGCGCCGAGATTAGCCAAGTCGGCTGCAACCAGGGCTTGGACAACGCTGCGCGTTGCCCACACTGCCCACCGCCCCTACGACGATGACGATCTCTTCCGCCTTTCCCGAGCAACTTGACGTTGCAACTAATCGGTGCCCCCCCCACAGATCCGGACGTGAACAATTCGCTCATCCGGTTCGTCAGTAGCCATCTACTTGCGGGTACTTTAGTAACCCGCTCGTCAGTGGCTAACCCCAAAGTCACTACTCCTTGGGGCGCATAACTATGCTACACCCAGCACTCTACTGCACTTGCGTTTATACGAGTTGAGGTTTCTAAGCACCTCCGTAGTTCCGCACAGTAGAACGGTATCTTCTCAAAAAGTTGGGGCATTTGTAGGCCGGATTGGTAATCCGGCTGGTCGGAATACCATTCCGACCTACATTCCCCCGGATTATTGAGATGATACGTAG
>QMOE01000477.1 GCA_003648125.1 Chloroflexota bacterium | reverse complement strand
TGAGCCGGGCGGTTCAGCGCCCGGCGAGACGGGCAGGGTTCTCTTCAATTGCACAGGTTGAAAGATTTACAAGTCCAAATCAACCGCTCGACGCAGTCATCTTGACTGTACGGGCGAGGCAGTGCCTCGCCCCTCCTCGGCGGGGGACGCCCGCGCTTTGCCTAGATTGGAAAAAAGAGTATACTTGGAAAAAATACACGAGGTAACGTATGAACAATCCTACCACAATCACGGACGTGCTCCTCTCGGACGAAGGCTCTCACATCCAGGATGCAATGGAGACAGTGCAACTCGCCGACGGTGAGGTACTCTTCCGCCGGGGCGACATCGGAGACGCCTTCTATGTCATTGATACGGGACAAATTCGCATCTTTACCCTCGACGAAGAAGGCCGGGAGCTGACCCTCAACATCCTGGGCGCCGGGGAAGCCTTCGGCGAACTGGCCCTGGTGGACAAAAGTCCTCGTTCCGCCAGCGCCTCCGCCGTTGGCCCCACCACCCCCCGCCGCTTGCGCCAACAGTATTTTTTGGCCGGGGTACACACCTCCCCCCAGCTATCCGAGATCGTCACCCGCCTCCTCAGCCAGCGCACCCGGCACATGACCGATTACATCGAGTGGCTGGGTCAATGGGCCAGGCTGGTGGCCGAGGGGAAATACGACCAGGCGATGAAAGGCATCCAGGACGCCGATACTTCCGACCGGGCGCTGACCGCCGTCGCTGATGCGGTAGAAACTATGGTAAAGGCGGTCAGGGAACGGGAGGAGCGGCTGAAGAAAGAGGTGGCCCAACTCCGCATCCAGATTGACGAGAAAAAGCGGAAAAAGCAGGTCGAGGAAATCACCGAGACCGATTATTTCCAACAACTGACCAGGCGGGCCAGGGACTTGCGCCAGTCAGCGCGTGACAATGGATAATCCCCCAACCAACGAGGCGAGAAAAATGAAAAAATTTGGCTTTGGTCACTGGAACATCAGGGTCAAACTACTGGTCGTGATGCTCATCCTGTCACTGGTGCCACTGGTGGCAGCGGTATGGATCAACACGACGAGCAGCGCGGAGGTCATCACTCAGCAGACACGCATCAGCCTCTCGCGCCTGGCATACAGCACCGCTCAACGCATCGAGCAGTTCCTCATTGACAACCACAACTTTATCCGCATGGCCGCCAGCGAGCCAGAGGTCGTCTCGTTTTTGAGCGCCACCGCTCAAGATGAACAGGTGCGGCTGCAAGGCGGCGTGGACAACGTGGTCGCCAACCTGATCTCATCCGACCCAGCCATTGACCTGGTAGGATTTTACGATCTGGAAGGCGACGTCGTCTCGCACAACAACCCCGAGATCGTCGGGCGCAACTATCTCTTCCGCGACTATGTCCAGGCGGCCCTTTCTGGCGAACAATTCACCTCCGGTATCCAGCGCGGCTGGACGACCGACACGCCGGGCATCAACGCATCGGCCCCCGTCGTGAAAGAGGGACAGGCCATTGGCGCCATCGCCACCCGCATCCAGGGCGAGTTCGTCACCGACATCCTGAGAAACACACTGGACATCGAAAGCGAGGACATCACGGCCCAAGATCGGGAAAACATTGATATTTTCCTGGTCAATGAATACGGCATCGTCGTCGGCCACTCGGCCGAATCAGACTGGATGTACCGCAGCCTGGGCACCATCGAATCTCAGGAAATCCTCGACACCATCTCCTCGGTGCGGTTGCTGGGCGGCTCTTGCCCGGAGGGCGCCGACCAATGCGACGCCAGCGAAAAAACGCCCCGCCTGCCAGAGCCTATTCCCGCTGCCCAGTCGCTGGCCGATACCCTCCTGGAGGCCATCCAATCCGGCGAGGCCGGCAGCGCCCGCTACTGCCATCCCTATAACGTCGCCGACGCTCCAGGTGAAAACGGACAATGTAACGGCACGTGGCACGTCGTCGGCTACGCCCCAGTGCACGACCCATTCCGCCTGAATCCAAACACCGGCGAGCCAGGCAACCTCTTTATGGTCGTCGTTGACGTGCCGGAGGAGATATTCCTGCGCTCCATCGAACAGCAACGGACACAAGGTATCTTGATCGCGCTGGCAATGGCTACCCTGGCCGTCGTAGCATCGCTGGTCGTCGCCCGGACACTGGCCCAACCGATAGACAAACTCGCCACGGCCGCCAAAAGAGTCGAGAACGACGAGCCGTTCGAGCCAGAAGACATCTCAGATGTGACGGCGCAGGGGGACGAAATCGGCAACCTGGCGCGGGTGTTCAGCGACATGGTAATCTCACTGCGGGCGCGCATGGCCGAACTGCGTACCGTCTACGAGATCGGCCAGGACATTACCGCCACGCTGGAAGTAGACGAGACTTTACAGGCCATCCTCGACCGGGTGCGCGACGTCATCACCTATGACGCCGCCGAGATTACCCTGTTTGACCAGGCAGAGCAGAAATTAATCGTGACCGCCTGGAGCGGCAGCGGCGGTTTCGCCGACACGCGCGGCCGGAGTTACGAACTCGACAAGGGATTTACCGGCCTCATCGGGCAAGAACATCGCAGCCTGCTCGTAGCTGACACTCGAGCCGATAAGGAACGAAAAGCCGTGACGGTCAAACTCAGCGACGATGCAGCCGTGCGCTCTTTGCTCGGCGTTCCGCTGCTCATCCGCGACCGGCTGGTAGGCACGCTGGAACTGATCAGCAAGCAGGTCGGGACGTTCAACAAAGACGACCAACGGCTGCTAGAGACCATTGCTCCGCAGGCCGCCATCGCCATCGAGAAGGCACAACAGATACACGAGCGAGAGCAAAAACTCAAGAACCAAATCCAGCAACTACGCATCGAGATTGACGAGGTCAAACGCCAGAAACAGGTAGAGCAGATCGTAGGGAGCGACTATTTCCAGACACTGCGCGAAAAGGCACGCAGTATGCGCAGGCGTAGCACGGGCAAAGCCGCGCCCTCGGATGAAGCAAAACCGTAGATCACTGCAAAGGGTAACGAGATGAAACCTGAGCGACACACTATGCACATCCCGCTGGGCGAGGACGCCCCATCCCCATCACTCCTGCTCGAGTACGACCCCCTCACAGTCTACGCGCCGACGGCCTACTCCTCTGTGCTCTTGATACGCAATCTTGAGGTGCACCCCGACGATGTGGCGCTCGACCTGGGCACAGGAAGCGGCGTCTACGCGACCGGAATCGCGGTGCGCGGCGCGCGGCGGGTG
>QMOE01000476.1 GCA_003648125.1 Chloroflexota bacterium | reverse complement strand
TCTCAACGACGGTCGACATCCACATCCAGGCCACGTCACTCTTTGGGTTATCATTCAGCACCTCAATAAGGAGTTGGCGGCCCGCTTCCTTGTCGCCTGATTTGATGCGGGTAATGGCTTGTTCTAGTTTGTCTGACATTCTCGCAGTTCTCCTCTACGCTTTCAATTATCCCAGAGCGTGCTACACGCTTCACCAACGAGATTATAGCCCAACTGTGGCGCGAGCACAAACGATCATACAGCGCGCGGTTGTGCAATGGTTGGCGTTGGATTATAATGGATCAAATCAAATGGAGGTGTGATCATGGCAGATATCAAAAGGAAAAAAGGGGTCATCGGGATCTTGACCGGTGGCGGAGATGTTCCGGGGCTGAATCCGGCCATCAGGGCGATAACCATCAGGGCAACTCGAGAGGGTTATCAGGTCATTGGGCTGCGCCGGGGCTGGGCCGGGGTGGTAGAGATCATACGTGATAAGAAGGCCGATAACAGCAACAACTATCAAATCCTTACCGAAGGGATAGTCAATAAAGCTGGCCGGACAGGAGGCACCTTTTTACACAGCTCGCGTACTCGTCCCAGTCACATGGCGAAGGTGGACGTTCCCAAGCACTTGCAAGATGAGTACAACGACGAGGTGAACGATCTGACCCCAGAGGTGATCAAGAACCTGGACTTTTTGGGAGTGGACTATCTGATTCCCATCGGTGGCGACGATACGCTCAGTTACGGTGTGCGATTGTATCAGGAAGGCATCAAGGTAGTTGCCATGCCAAAGACGATGGACAACGATGTGCCCGGAACGGATTATTGTATTGGATTTAGTACCTGTGTCACCCGGACGATTCAGATGACAAATAGTTTGCGCACGTCCGCCGGCTCCCACGAGAGGTTCCTGGTGCTGGAGGTTTTTGGACGTTACGCCGGTTTTACCGCCATGCTGCCCACGATGGCCGGCGCGGCAGATCGGTGTGTGATTCCCGAATACGAGTTCGAGATGGAGAGATTGACCGAGTTATTGGCCTACGACCGGCGCAGAAACCCGAGCAATTATTCGGTTGTCCTGGTGTCGGAGGGGGCGATGTTCAGAGGCGGCGAGATGATCTTTAAGGACGCCGCCAAAGACGCTTACGGGCACGCCAAGCTGGGCGGCATCGGCGA
This sequence comes from Chloroflexota bacterium, assembly GCA_003648125.1. The sequence continues at coordinate 2,067 of QMOE01000476.1, read as the reverse complement.
CCTGGTTTCGGCCAAGCTGAGGGAACTCTCGCCAAGTTATAACGACGGCAAACAGATCAAGGTCATCAATCAAAAGCTGGGCTATCTGGTGCGGGGAGGTGACCCCGACGCCATTGATTCTATCGTCCCCATGGCCTACGGCAACCTGGCCTTGGATTTGATCCTCAAGGGGCTGCACGGCCGGTTGGTGGTGCTGAAAAATGGCCGGTACGACAACGTGCCGATTGAGATGATCACCAGTACAAAGAAAGTAGTTGACGTAGAAAAGTATTACAACACCGACCGGCTGCGCCCCCTGTACAAGAGTTTCGAGATGAATCCCTTGTTCATTATGACCAGCGACTAGCGGAGATTTTCCTATGCCGACATCCAGCGCCTACGACGAAGCCAGGAGCAAGGTGGGGCGGTTGGTGGAGCGCTTCGCCCGCAACCTGGACGCTTACAAGCAGGCCGATTACAAAGAGACCCGTGTGCGCGTCGAGTTCGTTGACCCTTTCTTTGAGGCCCTCGGCTGGGACGTGCGCAACGTCCAGGGCTACGCCGAGCAGTACAAGGATGTGGTCCACGAGGATGCCATCAAGGTTGGCGGAGCCACCCGCGCGCCCGATTATTGCTTCCGCATCGGCGGCGGGCGCAAGTTCTTCCTGGAGGTCAAGAAACCCTCTGTGCGGATCAAGGAGGAGGTCGGCCCGGCCTACCAACTGCGCCGCTACGCCTGGTCGGCCAAACTGCCCCTGAGTATCCTGACCGACTTTGAGGAGTTCGCCGTCTACGATTGTCGCCAGCGCCCCCGCCCGGCCGACAAAGTCAGCGTGGGCCGCATCACCTATCTCACCTTCGACCAGTACCTCGACCGCTTTGACGAAATCTATGCCGTGTTCGCCAAAGAGTCACTGCTGCAAGGCTCATTCGACCGGTACGTGCAGGAGAGCAAGAGCAAGCGCGGCACCGGCCAGGTGGACGCCGAGTTCCTCAAAGAGATCGAGGGCTGGCGCGAAAAGCTGGCCCGTAACATTGCCTTGCGCAATCCGGGCTTATCGGTGCGCGAGTTGAACTTTGCCGTGCAGCGCACGGTTGACCGGATCATCTTTTTGCGCATGTGCGAGGACCGGGGGATCGAGACGTACAACCGTCTCCAGGCATTGACCAACGCCCCCCACATTTACGAGCGGATGACCGATCTCTATCGCCAGGCGGAGGAAAAGTACAATTCGGGCATCTTTGATTTCCAGGCCGACACGCTGACCAAATCGCTGACCGTGGACGACAAAGTGCTCAAGCCGATCCTGGCCGGCCTGTACTATCCCCAGTCCCCCTACGAGTTCTCAGTGCTGCCGCCCGAGGTGCTGGGCCAGGTCTATGAGCAGTTTCTGGGCCAGGTCATCCGTTTGACCGCCGGCCACCGGGCCAAGGTAGAGGAAAAGCCAGAGGTCAAAAAGGCCGGCGGTGTCTATTATACACCCACCTACATCGTGGATTACATCGTCCGGCAGACGGTGGGCCGGCTGGTGGAGGGCAAATCGCCGCGCCAGATCGCGGGCGACCGCAAGGGTGCGCCCCTACGGATTCTGGACCCGGCCTGCGGCTCTGGCTCGTTCCTGCTGGGCGCGTACCAATATCTGCTCGACTATCACCGCCAATGGTATGAGGCGCACGGCCCGCTCAAGCACGCCCGCAGCAAGCGGCCCGCCATCTACCAGGGGCCGAAGGGCGGGTGGCGGCTGACCACCGCCGAGAAGAAGCGCATCCTGTTGAACAACATCTACGGCGTGGACATTGACCGCCAGGCGGTGGAGGTGACCAAGCTGAGCCTGCTGCTCAAGGTGCTGGAGGGGGAGAGCGACGAGACGCTGGGCCAGCAGTTGGCGCTCTGGCGCGAGCGGGCGCTGCCCAACCTGGACGATAACGTCAAGTGCGGCAACTCGCTCATCGGGCCGGATTATTACGCGGCGCAGTTGATGCCGGACGAGGAGGAGATGCGGCGCGTCAACCCGTTCGATTGGGAGGCCGAGTTCCCGGAGGCGATGGCGGCGGGGGGATTTGATTGCGTGATTGGGAATCCGCCGT
>QMOE01000475.1 GCA_003648125.1 Chloroflexota bacterium | reverse complement strand
GGGCTGGGACTCCAGTATGCTGCCCGCCACCTGCTGAAAATCGTCAGCCGGCGCCACATGCAAGATCCAAAGGTCGTACACCGGCAAGCCCGCCACATCGAGGTGTGGACTGAGTGGGCGATCCCGGTGCAAGTGGACGGCGACCCCATCGGCACCACGCCCATCACACTAAAAGTTGTACCGCATGCGTTGAGCGTCCTCGTGCCGCCCAGCGCCCCACGCAGCCTGTTCGACTCCACAGCCCAGGGAGTAAAGAAATCGTAGTGACGACTCGAGTCGCTCATCCTTGCCGAGAGACCCAAGACGTGCTATAATCCGTTTCAACTTGGAGGAATATCAAAATGAGCATCTACCTCAATATTGCCCAAATCATCATCAGTGTTGCGTTGACCGCAATTATCTTGCTGCAGGCCAAAGGTGGCGGGATGGGGAGCGCTTTCGGTGGCACAGACACCACCATACACAACACGCGGCGCGGCTTGGAACGTGTGCTCTTTAACGTCACAGTCGGCCTTTCCATAGCGTTTTTCGTCATCACCATCCTCAACGTGATCATCACCGGCTAAGCGAATTACGAATCAGCAATTCCCGTTATGACCTTCCCGAAAGATCCAAATTCAGTTACGCCAGACAAAACTGGTCGAGTCGTAGCCCAATTTGACAGAGAAGCATTGTTATATCTTCCGGGAAGGTACGTTAGCCATCCAAAACGAGAATTGCTGATTACGAATGGAGTCTGTAGAGCGTGACTCGTCATATCCGCTGGCAGATTCTCCTCATTCTCCTCGGCGCCGTGCTGGTGGGTATCCTGTTAACCTACCTGGCTATCAACTATACCACCGTGCTTCGCCCTGGCCACGGAGGAACCTACGTCGAAGGCATCGTTGGCTCCCCGCATCACCTGAATCCACTGTTGAGCGGCTACAACGACACCGACCGCGACGTCTGCGCCCTGGTATTCAGCAGCCTGACACGTCTGAATGAGTACGGGGAAGTAGAGCCCGACCTGGCTCGCAGGTGGGAAATCACACCCGATGGTTTGACTTTTACATTCTATCTGCGCTCCAATGCCTACTGGCACGATGGCACCCCTGTCACCGCCGACGACGTAATCTTTACCATCAGGCTACTCCAAGACCCCGATTTCCCCGGCCCTCCCGATTTGGGCTCCGCCGTCTGGCGGACAGTCACGGTCGAGAGAATTGACCGCCTCACAGTGCGCTTCACACTGCCCGAATCTTTTGCCCCGTTCCTCGACTACACCACAGTCGGCATCCTACCTGCTCACCTGTTAGGCGGTACTCGCGCCGCCGACCTGCCGTCTATAGAGTTCAACCTCAACCCCGTCGGGAGCGGCCCCTTCCAACTGGAAGAGATCGAGGTTAAAGATGAGACAATCACCGCCATAGTACTGGACCAGTTCTCGCGTTACTACGGAGCCCGGCCATATCTGGACCGTCTCCAATTCCGCTTCTATACCAGTCACCAAAATGTCTTGAACGCCTACGAAGCGGGAGAGGTAGAGGGCATAGCCGAAATAACGACTGCCGATCTGGCGTATGCACGTGCCTTTCCCAGTCTCAACCTTTTTTCGGCCCAGATCCCCGAATATGGCATCGGGCTTTTCAACCTGCAACGCTCAGATTTGCCATTCTTCCAGGACGAGGAGGTGCGGCAGGCTCTACTATACGCGCTCGACCGGCAGCAGATCATTGACGACGCATTGGAGGGCCAGGCGCTGGTCGCCCACAGCCCCTTGATTCCCGGCACATGGGCGTACAATTACGACATTCCCCACTACGAACAAGACCTGGAGACAGCCGGCGACTTGTTGGACGAGGCCAAATGGCGACCAGCGTTGGACGGCATACGGCGCAAAGGCCCGCACCAGTTGGCATTCACCTTGCTCACCCGGAGTGAGCCGGAACGAATAGCAGTGGCCCAGATGCTCGCCGAGCAGTGGGCGCCCATCGGAGTCACGGTCACGGTCGAGACCGCTTCAGCGCCAGAGATGCGCCAGGCACTGGAGAACCGCGACTTTGAAGCGATCCTCGTTCACATAGCCTTGCCCGGTGACCCTGACCCTTATCCCTTCTGGCACCAAACACAGATTGAGAACGGGCAGAACTATGCCGGGCTCGACCACCGCCAGATCAGCGAAGTCATCGAGCAGGCGCGCGTCATCCCCAACCGCAAAAGACGACAAGAGTTGTACTACGAGTTTCAAGAACTCTTTGCCCAGCAAGTGCCAGCATTGTTGCTCTACGTTCCGGTCTACACCTACGGCGTAGACGAGCGCATCAACGATGTGCAGATCGGCCCCCTGGCGCACCCCTCCGACCGCTTCCGCACCATCTCTGACTGGTGGATCGTGCATCGCCGCGTCTTTGTGAGCGAGTCGGAAGCCGGTCGCCCTTGACAATACCGGCGTTTGCATGTAAAATAACAGTCGCTCCGACGAGGAGCAGCCCAGCCGAAGTGGCGGAATAGGCAGACGCGCTGCGTTCAGGGCGCAGTGGGCTTTATGCCCATGTGGGTTCAACTCCCACCTTCGGCACCTTGACATTCCTCGGTAGCTCAATTGGCAGAGCGACCGGCTGTTAACCGGTTGGTTGCAGGTTCGAGTCCCGCCCGAGGAGCCAAAAGTGATTTGTCTGATTCGCCCTGCTTTACCTGTAGCAGGCGGCCCGGCCTGCAAAGCCGGGCCGTTGATGTTTCAGGGGTTGATCTGTGAGCCCCTTTGCAAACAACAGGAGGGAACGCTTTATGCAAGCCATTGAGGGAAGAACAATGGAAGTGAAAACACTCACAGGATTGATCTATAAATTACCCCCTGAAACCCGGCAAGAGGTATGGAACTATGCAGAATTCTTGTTCTCCAAACAGAAACCTCGTCCCCCGAGAAAGCCCAAATTGAACTGGAAGGGAGCATTGAGAGACCTCAGAGACCAATATACGTCGGTGACACTTGAGCACGAAGCATTGGAATTGTGGGTGGGCTAGATGTACCTTCTGGACACCAACATCCTCCTCGAACTTCTCCTGGAGCAAGAGAACAGTGACGATGTGGAATATCTCTTCGCGAGAATACCTGCCGAACGGTTGTTCATCACGGATTTCGCCTTATATTCTATGGGTATCATTCTCTTCCGTAGGAAACGTAGCGATACCTTTGTGCAGGTGGTTGATGACTTGTTCCTCGAAGCGGACGTGAACCTGATCCAGATTG
>QMOE01000474.1 GCA_003648125.1 Chloroflexota bacterium | reverse complement strand
TGGCGATGATCGCCAACATCAACAGCGATTCGGTGCGGCCCAGCCCGTTGCGCGTCGTCCAGTGGATCTCGGGTGGAGCAATGCAGGGACGCAGGATTGTCGAGGCTTCCTCGACGCCCGTTTACCGCCCCCAGGCAATCAGCATGGTGGCGATGGGCAGTACGTCCATGCCGCCTCACGCAACGCGGGGCAACGGTTTCGAGTATCTGGTAGTTGACTATGACACCCACGAGAAAAAAGCCAGGTATACGGACGAAAACGGAAACAGGACGGATTACATACCCGTCGGCGCGACCACCGGCGAGTCCACCGACATCATCGGCATAGACCGCAGTGGCTCCAACGGCACAGTGCTCGAAAGAGTGTACAACCCGTCCGGCTTATACGCCGAGTATATCACTGAAACACCCAAACAATGCTGCCTGCGGACCTCGGTCTCTCCGGCGGAGGCGGCCGCCGCCGGCGCCAGCGCCACTCCGTCCTACGCCAGTGGGCCGTGCGGTTCCCAGGTGTATGTCAGCGCAACTGAGCCGGATGAAAACTGGGTCTTTCTCAACTGGAGCGGCGCCGCCAGTGGCAGCAACCTGGTTACCAACGGCACGATGAACGGCCGGATTCCCAATTGCTCCATCGCCACGGCCAACTTCGAGCCAGAGTCAGAATCGAGCGGCGTCAAGACAGCCAATCCAGCCTCCCCCGACGGCGTCTACCCTCAGGACCCCATCGCCTATCGCCTCGACCTGAGTTGGAAAAACCCTGTAGAGGACGCCATCATCCAGATAACCGATCCCTACCCCTGGCCGCGCGTCGAATACAGCGGTGGATTGCAATGGGGACCTTACATCAACTGCCAGCACAACGCCACTAACCACCGTGTCGCTTGCAGCGGCAACTTCCCGGCATCCGCGGAGGGAGTATCCACCTACGTCTCTTTCGACACCGCCGCGACCTGCGACATCTACACCACCGAAAACAGCAACGGCCCGGTGCGCAACACCGCCGCCATCCAGATTGATGGTTTCAACTTTGGCCCCTCGGCCAACACAGAGGTCAAAGCGCCCTTTTTGCTCAAAGCCTCGACGCCCAAATTCATCCCCCAGGCCAATTTCAGCCGCGGCCACACCGTCCTTCTCTACACAGTGCCCAAGCCAGAGGACAAACCGGGCTGCTGCACCAACTGTGATTTGGATGTCTACGTGGTGGTGGATGGAGACACCGCCAATCCAAGGAAAATGACAGACGACGCCTCCGGATTGAACAACCGTGCCAACGCCGACTTTTTCGCCAACGACTGCCATCACTCCCTCTGGTTCGAGCCGACCGACAACAAGACGTATCAGCTCGATCTCTACGTCGTCAAGCGCGGCGACGACTTCGAGCCGTACTATCTGGCCGACACCCTCACCCTGAAACCAACCACCAGGCCGGAGGTCGCCGTCTACACCGACCTGCGCGAGCTGTTCAAAGAGTTCCACGAGATCACGCCCAACTCCCCGTCCAACGATGCGAACGGCAACTGCGTTCGAGACTATTACGAGGCGGTCGAAGCGATGTACAATTACGCCGACCGTCACGACGGCGTCGTGCTCGACGTGCGCCAGGACGCCTACAGCGCGGACCACGACTATTACGCCAACATCGCCACCCGCCGGAAGATGGGGCAAGAGATTGATACCAACATCACCGCCAATCTGCAAGGGTTCAAACTCAGCCTCTTCGACATCGCCGTCATCGGCGACGACGCCGTCGTGCCGTACTACCGCGTCCAGGTCCCCACCGGCGCCTTCTCCGAGACCGGCTACCTCAGGAACAACGCCGACGCCAACCCCACCGTCCTGGACACCCAGAGCACCGCGGACGGCGCGAACAAAGGATACCTGATGTCCGATCTGCCTTACGCCACCTACGAGACCGACCTGCCCAACCACCCCACGCCCAACATCAGCATCGGCCGCATCTTCTATGACACGCCCCAGAAGCTGATAGACGCTTTCACCGCCTACGAAAGCCCGATTGATGTGCGGGCGGCGCGGAGCAGGGCATCCGCCATCTGCCTGGACAACGAGTGGGAATTGAACGCCGCCGGAACCGCTTTGGTTCCCCACATCCTGTGGGACGACATCTTCGAGCGGGCCATTCGTCCCGTCTTGCAGAACCGCTACGGCGCGGGCTTGCAGCGAACCGTGCCCTACACCGGGCCGGTCGCCTTCCAGAACGGACGGGCCTACCTCTACCGGGGCGCGATCACGCCCTGGAATGCCGTCACTTCCACCCGGCGAGCAGCGCAGAACACCCACATCATGCTATTCTACTCCCACGCCAACCAATTCGTCTGGACGAGCGAGGCCCGGCGACTGCTGAACGGCGGCAGCACCGATCCCCGCGTGCAGGGTTCTCGGGACATAGACCGCCGTGAACTGGCGAACGTCGGCCTCAGGATAGCGATGAGCACCGGCTGCCACTCCGGCTACAACACCGCCTACCGGCAGAACAACGTCAACCATCGCCTCTATCGCAACAACATCGTGCGGGCGATGCTGGACGAGCACGTCGCCTACTATGCCCCCACCGTCTACGGCTACGGCAACAACACGACCACTTCGCACCACGACAAGTTGATCCGAGAATTCTTGAAGGGCGTGTTCCGCCGCTACTACGACACAATCGGAGACGCATATTACATCGCGTTGCGGAAATACACCTCCATGGGAGGCGGTTGGGCAGATCTCGACAAGTACGCGATCTACGGCATGCACCTCTACGGCCTGCCCACACAACCCCTGCGCCAACACGCGACTCTCGCAGAACTGCGCAGCGCCTCGACGAGCTCCTCTGTGCGCAGACCCACCGCGCCTACCGCTGTGGCGGCCTTTAGCGAGACGATCGCCGTCTCGAACTTTGCCGTCGCCTTCGACGCGGAGGGGCGCGCCGTCTTTGACATCCCGCAGCAGGGGGGACGAACGGGCGAGCCTTTCGGACCGGTGCTGCCCGCCGTCGTGCGCACCTACGCCCTGCCATCGGACACCGCCGGCGTGACCGTCACCCTCGTCGCCAGCCAGACCCACGCCTATCCCGGTTCAATCGAGATGCAGACCGTGGAGCCGATCAATTTCACCTTTGGCCCGGTGAGCGGCGCGTTCGACCAGACCGGCCTGTACCCCACGTCCGTTCTGACCTACCGGCTCATATCTGACGTCAGCGGTCCGTTGATCGAGGTGACTGCCATCCCCCT
>QMOE01000473.1 GCA_003648125.1 Chloroflexota bacterium | reverse complement strand
TTTCCTCATAACGGGAATTGCTGTCTCTGAACAGAAAGGCAGGTTTGGAAACCTGCCCTACAGTCAGCGCGATTTCCAATCGCGGCTACAGCGCGCAAACGCCCCGGAATATTGAAAAGATACCCCTCGAAGGTATGCCACTGGCCTTTGATTCCGATGCCGCCGGCGACCCTTCGACAGGCTCAGGGCAAGTCCTCGACGGTACGATTCAATTCGACGTGACCGGCACAGAACCAGGCGTCTATCACCTGCGCATCGCCGGTGGTGAGTGTACCTTTCACGAGGGACCCGCCGCCTCCCCTTCCCTCACCATCTCTACTCCCTCCGACGTCTGGCTCAAGATCAGCCGGGGCGAGATTGCCGGGCAGGAAGCGATGATGCAGGGGCTGTACAACGCCACGGGCGACATTAGTCTGCTGCTCAAGATGGACAGTCTGTTCAAGCCGACCGCAGAGGTATCCTTTGAAGCGCCCCCTGATCAATGCCCCGCCGGGCCGATTCCGCTATCGGGTATGGTCTGGATGACGGTCGCTTTTCTGCCCTGGATAATTCACTGGGCCACCTTCGACATTCCCGGCGTGAACCACTGGATCAGCGTTGGATTGCCGTTGCTGCTATCGGTGCTGATCATCGGCTACCGATTGGCATTTGGTAGGGGCAACAAGGGCAACCGCGAGGGATTGCCCCTACTGGAGGTGGGCGGACTGGGCTTTTTCGCGCTGGCCGGCGTGTTGATCCTGGTCGGTGACGCTGGGTTTGCCGTCTGGGGATCGGTCGTCAGCAGCGTGGTGATGGCTGGCCTGTGGCTGGGGACGCTGCTCTTGGGCGACGAGCCGCTCTCGGCCAACTACTCCAAGTGGGGCTATGTCAAAGCCTTGTGGCGCAACAGTATGTTCATCTACCCCAACGCTGTCATCAGCCTGATGTGGGGCTGGCAATTCATCGTCGCCGCGCTGCTCGGCGCGGCTGCTATCCTGCTGCCTCACCTGATGATCGTCTTTACCGTCACCCGCTTCATGTTGCAGGTACCGGCGTTCATCTTTACCTCCGTCTACCAGAAACGCGCCCCCATTCCCAATCCCCAATTTACCGATACCCAACTCCGTTTGGGGGCCGGGGTGGGGCTGCTGGCAGTTGCCGGGTTGCTGCTGGCCGCCACGATATTGATAATCAATGTCTGAATCGCGCCCGGCCAGACGCTCCTACACCCGTTGGGGCGACTGGTTCGGTTGAGCAATGGTCGTTACTCTGCTGGGGATGGTTGGCTGGGCAGTTTTGAGAACAAGCAGCAATCTATGATAAATCGCTCTCTTGCGTTTCACGAGTATTGGGATATACTTGAGATATGAACACGACAGATTTTCCATATCGGATGGACAAAACCGCCTTTTCGGTTACTGCTCTTTCCGACGAAATAGACAAAGAAGAGATAAAATACTGGCTCTCCAAGACGCCCCAAGAACGCTTACAAGCGCTAGAGTTGACGAGGCAGATCGTCTATGGCTACGATCCATCTTCCACCAGACTTCAAAGAGTTCTTACAATTACTGAACTCGCATAAGGTCGAATACCTGCTCATCGGCGGCCATGCGGTCGGATACCACGGCTATCCACGAGCGACCGCTGATATGGATGTATGGATTGCGGTGCATCCACAAAATGCGGAAAAGATGGTGGCAGTCCTGGAGGAATTCGGGTTCAACATCCCAGAGCTATCGGATGGCCTCTTTCTGAAGGAAAACAAAGTCATCCGTATGGGCGTCCCGCCGGTAAAGATTGAGGTTCTGACCTCAGCTTCCGGGGTAGATTTCGAGGAATGTTACGCAGAGCGAACGCTTGACATACTTGATGGTGTTGAAGTAAACATCATCAGCCTGAAATGCCTGAAAGCTAACAAAAAAGCCAGTGGCAGACACAAAGACCTGAACGATCTGGAACACTTGCCATAGACTGATCAGAGAAGCCAGGAAAAATCGGCAGCAATTCTCATTATGTCATTGCGATGAGCGTTTTTTGCGACAAAGCAATCCAAGCGGCTGGGGGAGATTGCTTCGCCCCGGGAAAAACGTCCGGGGCTCGCAATGACACCTCAAATTGAGAATTGCTGAAAAATCGGTCAACAGCCTCCCCTCATCACACCCAGCAATTCCTCGTGAATCAGCCCGTTCGTCGCCAGGCAGCCGGGCGAGTCCACGCGGTATGGCTCCCCCGTCAACGTGGTGCATCGCCCGCCCGCCTCGGCGACGAGGAGCATCCCGGCGGCCGAGTCCCAGGGCTTTAAAGCCAGATGGAAATACCCATCCAGCCAGCCCGCGGCCACATAGGCCAGCCCCAACGCCGCCGACCCAAAAGCTCGCACCGTGCCGCACCGGGGAGACAACTCTCGCAGCCAGGCCAACGCTCGCTCGCGCCGCTCGTCACTGTGCCCCCAGTCCAGACACAGCAGCGTGTGACCGAAATTCGCCACGCGGCTGACGCGCACAGGCACACTATTGACCCTGGCCCCCCCACCCCGCTCGGCCACAAACGTCTGACCGCGCAATGGATCGTGGATCACGCCGATGAGCGGCTCGCCCCCCTCCAGCACGCCGATGGAGACGGCGAAAACGGGGATGCGGTGCGCATAGTTGGTCGTCCCGTCCAGCGGATCCACGACCCAGGTATAACCGCTGCCCGTGCTTTCCCCGGCCTCCTCGGAGAGGATGGCGTGATCGGGGAAACGATCGCGGATCATGTTCAGTATGATGGCTTCCGCGGCAATATCCGCATCGGTGACAATGTCACGGTAACCCTTGATGGTGACTTCGCGCTCGGCCGGGTAACGCTCGGCGATTACCTGTCCGGCTTGACGTGCCGCCTCGATGGCAGTTTGTAGCATCTGCGTCCTCCCGACCTTGGCGGTTACCAAAACCGCCCTACCATGTCCCCGTATCGGTGATCTCCAACACCTCGTCGAGGATGCGCAAGCCGTCGCGCAGTTCCGTCTCGTTGATGCTCAATGGCGGGACGACAAAGATCCAGTTCCACTTGGAGAAGGTGTACATCCCCCGCTCCCGCAGCGCGCCCGGCACCTGGGCCATGACGCCCATCTCGTGCGGCTTGGCGTTCCAGGGGGCCAACGGCTCTTTCGTCTCCTTGTCCTTTACCAACTCGATGACGGCGAATAGCCCGATGCTGCGCACGTCGCCCACGCTGGGGTGTTTGGCTTTTAGCTCTTCCAGTCCCTCTTTGAGAATC
>QMOE01000472.1 GCA_003648125.1 Chloroflexota bacterium | reverse complement strand
CCCGCGCTGCGCCGCGCATTGTGGCCGGGCTTTGTGTTGATGTTGGTCACCGGCATCGGCATCGCGTTTCTGGTGTAGTATTCAGACCATCTCTGAATGTGCAAATAAGCATCGTGTAATTTGCAAAGCAGGCCCCCGGAAAAAGATTCTCCAGGGGCTTGTGTGCGTGCCCTTGACAAACTCGAACGTATTTTGTATAATAATAACTAACTAGTTAGTTACTTTCCATACAGGAGATCACAATGTCCCCCAAGCCCAACGTCAGCGAGCAACGCACCGCGCAGATCATTAAGACCGCGACCACCATCTTTGCCGAAAAGGGCTTTGATCGCGCCACGATGACGGACATTGCTGACGAGATCGGCATCAACAAGGCCACCATCTACCTCTACTTTGAGAGCAAAGATGCCCTCATCTATGCCATCGCCGAGCAAGTTTTTGCCCTGGAATTGGCCGATTTGAAAGCCGCCTGCGAATTGCCGGGCGCGGCCACGGAGCGGCTCACCGCGTTCTACAAAGCTCTCATCGCCGAAGAGGCCGACGTCCTGCCCCAGATGCCCATCATTTACGAGTTTTACGCCCTAGGTCTGCGGCGCGACGATGTGCGGGCTGTGCTGGCCGGGTTTATGGAACAATCGGCGCTCCTGCTGCAAACCATCATCGAAGATGGAGTGGCAGCGGGCGAGTTTGCGCCGACGGACGCACTCAAGGCGGCGCGAACCTTTATCGCCTTGCTGGATGGCATCATAATCCAATGGGCATACACGGAGGAATTGGATGTTGACGCGCAACTGTGCTTTAGTGTCCAATTGTTGTTTCAAGGGTTGTTAAAGTAGAGGAAATAGTCGGAACGCCGCCACCAAATTAGCACACTTTTTAGAGGAGATCAATAATGAACACGAAGAAACAGAGCACTCTACTGGTTGCAATCTTGGGCTTGATATTAGCCCTGGCGAGCCTACGCGGGAATTTCGCGCCGACCACAGTTCGCGCGATCACGCACTCCCACCCCCTGTTGCAGGAGGGCTGGACTGACCTTTTCCAAATTTCGAACCAGGCAAGTACATACTGGTACTCTCCCCGTATCAGCGGAGATGGCAAATGGGTAGTTTTTAAGGAAGGCTACAATACCTACCTGGCGCAAAGCGACGGCAGTGATTTACACGAGATTGATCTTCTTTCCTATACCACTTTCCCGGATATCAGCGCCGATGGCAGCAAGGTCGCGGCGGTTCGTAGTTGCGCCGTGAGAATTCACGAAAACGGTGCTACGCGTGATTTGACCCCCTGCGTCTCCGGCAACGGAGGAAGCAAGTGCCTGTGCGCCGATAAATACGTCGCTGCTATCAGCGGCAACGCGCGCTGGCTGTTTTACATCAGTGCTGACCCGTGGCCCTGCGAGTACGTGGACGATGCGTGGCAATGCACCGGCAACCTGGACGGCAGTCGCGAAGTCTGGCGCATTGACACCACCAGCGGCGATGTCGTGCAGGTGACCGATTTCAGCACCGGCGAGGACACGGGCGCTTTTTGGGTCTCCAGCGATTTCACCGGCTCCAAAATCGCCTTTACCGCAGGCACCGACGACGAGGTGTATCTATATTCCGTCAATGGCGATGGCTCTAACCGGCAACAACTGGTTGAGCTTCGCCCCGGTCCGTCTTCCTACACACACCGTAACATTGCCTTTATCAGCGGCAATGGCGGATGGATTGTCTTTACCGGCAAGGATGCCGAGGGTCACAGCGAAGTGGACATCATCAAGAGCGATGGCTCCGAGCGGCGACTAATTCGTGCGGGCTATGGGTGCGACCACGGCCCGCTCGGCTCCGATTGCAGCATCAACTACGATGGGGAAGTCATCGCGGTTGGCACGCTCTTTGATACAACAGAAATCCTGGATAACCAGGGCAATTTATTGGACACAATTCCCGGCGAAGAGACGGCATTTTCCTACGATGGTATGCAAGTGGTCTTTCTCTCAGACAGAGCAGCGCTGGGGCTGGGCAGCGAGACCGATGAGCAGGTTTTTACGATGAAAAGAGGCGTGACAAAAGACGCGCCCATTACAGCCACAGTTGGCAGTCGTATGTATTACGCCCTTACTCTGCATCACGGTGATCAATCCACGCTCTCCGCTGACCTGACGGATCCCATGCCGGACGACACAACCTACGTTCCCAACAGCGTCTGGGCTTCCGCAGGCGTCGCCGGATACAACGCCGCGCAACAACAGGTCACCTGGAGCGGCAACGTTGCCGCAGGCGAAACTATCACCATCACTTTCGCCGTCACGCCAACTTGTGACGCGCCGCCTCCGCCTGAAAAAGTAGAAAATCGTGCCACTGTCAACCTGGGTGGCAAAACTTACCACCCCATGGCAGTCACCACTATCGTGTTGCCGGAGAAGGATTTAACCGCGTTGACCGATTCTCCTGCCGCTGGCGCAAAGAATGTGCGGATCGAGTCGGGTGGAATAGGGCCGCGGCTTCAATGGCACGATCAGGCCGGTGGTTTGACCTGTGGGGCCGGCGCAGATGACGATGTGGCCTACAAAGTCTATCTGCGCAAACAAGACGGCTACTGGCAAGAGATAGGCGCGTACCCCAACTGCTCGCGCCAGGTTCAGCTTTCCAAAAATGTTCTTTCTTGTCAAGACAGCGGTGATCCCGCCTCGTACACCTGGAAAGTAGTGGCTTACGATCCTATGTACCCTTGCCGCGAGCCTGCGGAAAGTGTCTTTGATTTCAGCACCGCATCTTGCCGCCCTGAATTGGACATCGAGCCGCAGTTCACGCTGTCGCCGGGTTATTTTCTGGACAAGCAGCAGGTGAATAATGTGATCAAAGTAAAAGTGGACTGGAACGGCCCAGCCTACGAGACCCCCGATACCTCGCCGCCCTACGGCGACGTCTACTTTGATCTCAATGGCGCTCAGGTTAGTAAAGCCGGCCAGTCGTGGGGTGCGCAGCACACCTACGACATGGGCGACGATTTCAACGCCGCGTTCTCCTGCGCCAACAACACGCTCCGAGTCTGGGCCGTCGGCGATTTCGAATCCCTGGAAACCACTATCCAGCCCACCGTCTTTCCCTTCCCCGGTTGGGTAGACTGGCTGGAAACCTTGCATCTAGGCGAGTTCAGCACTGAGGAACAAGCCCCGCTGGTCGAGTATACCTACGCCTTCAAGTACCCCGAAGAACCTTTCGAGGCTAATTGGACGCCGCCCGGCTGGGTTCCCT
>QMOE01000471.1 GCA_003648125.1 Chloroflexota bacterium | reverse complement strand
TCCCCCAACGGCATATCCACCACCCGCCGGCCGCCGATGGGGGTGCGGGCCAGTACCATCCCGGCGTGCTCCTCAGTGACCACGCCGATGCGGGCCGCCTCCCGCCCCAGCGAATGGCCCCGTATCGCCGCCAGTGCAGCTTTCGCCTCATCTGGTGGAATGAAGGCAACCAGCTTGCCCTCGTTGGCGACGGTCAGCGGGTCGAAACCCAGCATCTCGCAAGCAGCCGCCACTGCCGGGCGTACCGGCAGCGCTGCTTCTTCAATCTCGACTCCCACCCCCGATGTGCCGACCAGTTCGTTCAGCACTGCTGCCAGCCCACCTCTGGTGGGATCGCGCAGGCAGTGGATGTGAGGGGCGGCCTCCAATAGCGCTTCTACCAACCCGTTCAGCGGCGCGCTGTCGGAAAGTAACTCGGTCTCGAACTCTAACCCCTCCCGTTTGCTCATAACGGCGATGCCGTGATCGCCGAGGGTGCCGCTGAGGAGTACTATGTCGCCAGGGCGCAGCCGGCTGGGGCCGATCTCTACCCCCTCAGGCACGATTCCCACACCAGCGGTGTTGATGTAAATGCCGTCCCCGTGCCCCCGCTCGACTACCTTTGTGTCGCCCGCCACGATCTGCACACCGGACGCGCTAGCCGCTTCCGCCATCGAGTGCACCACTCGCTCCAGCACGTCCATCTCCAGCCCCTCCTCCAGGATAAAGCCGGCGGTGAGCCAGAGCGGGCGCGCACCGCTCATCGCCACATCGTTGACTGTGCCGTGGACGGCCAGTGAGCCAATGTCGCCGCCGGGAAAGAAGAGGGGCCGGACGGTGAACGAATCAGTGGAGATTGCAAATCGCGGATTGCGGATTGCAGATTGCACGACAGTGGAATCGGCCATTTGGCGCAGGTAGGGATTGTCTAACGGGGTGGCAAAGACATCGCGGATGAGGTCGTTCATCATCTTGCCGCCAGCGCCGTGGGCCATGCGAATTATTTTTTCCATAAGAGTGTTTCATCCCTCACGTTTTACGGTCTGCATATCGGTAGTAGGCCGCGCAGGCCCCCTCGGCGCTGACCATGCAGGGGCCGATAGGCTCCTGGGGTGTGCAGACCTCGCCAAAGAGCGGGCACTCGGTGGGCAGGAGCACGCCGCGCAGGATTTCTCCGCAGCGACAGCCGGGAGGCTCACGGGTCGGTGGTACGTCCACAGAAAAGACGCGGGTAGCGTCAAAGTGAGCGTATTCCTCCCGCAATCGCAGCCCACTGGCGGGGACGGCGCCAAAGCCGCGCCACTCGGCGGTGGTGACCTCGAAGACGCGCTCCATCACCCGCCGGGCGGCGACGTTTCCCTCTGGGCGCACGCTGCGAGCGTAGGCGTTGTTCACGTTGGCCTGGCCCTCCTCGATCATCTCCACCAACGCTAAAATCGCCCGTAGGATGTCCAGCGGCTCGAACCCGGCGACGGCGCACGGCATACCATAATCCTCGGGCAAAAAGCGCCAGCCCTCAGCGCCGATGATGGTGGTGACGTGGCCGGGGCCGATGATGCCATCCAGCGCCACCTCGCCGGCGTTCAAAATGGCGCGAGTGGCGGGGGGAGTCAGTTTGTGGGTGCTAAAGATGTACAAGTTATCTAGCTCTTGTGCCTCCGCCGCCAGCAGCGCCGATGCGATCATCGGTGCGGTGGTCTCGAATCCCACGCCGAGGAAAATCACCGGGCGATCTGGATTTTCGCGCGCGATACGCAGCGCGTCCAGGGGAGAGTAGACCACGCGCACATCGGCCCCCTGCGCTTTGGCTTGAGCCAGGGATACGGGGACGCGGAGATCGTCACCCCTACTGCCCGGCACGCGGATCATGTCACCAAAGGTGGTCAGGATGACGTCCTCCACCTGAGCCAGCGCGATGGCCCGGTCCAAATCGGCGGCGGCGGTGACGCAGACGGGGCAACCCGGCCCAGAGCGCAATTCGACGGTTGGCGGTAAGAGGTCGGGGATGCCGAAGCGCAGGATGGCGTGGGTGTGCCCGCCACAGAACTCCATCAGCCGGGCGGGACGGGTGGAGCGAGCGCGGATGGCTTGGGCTACAGCGCGAGCGGCCTCGGGATCGCGAAACTGACTTACCAGTTCTGCAACAGTCATCGTCACTCGAACCTAAAGCGCCACACTGCCAGCGCAAAGAACAGCGCACCGTAAGCCAGCAAGATACCGACCGGCAGCAGCACCGATTCCAGGCCCATGCCGCGAATGATAATGTTCTCGAAACCATCCATCGCCCAGGCGAGCGGCGTGAAATGTCCAATGGTCTGGAACGTCTCGCCGGTGAACTCTAGCGGTATCCAGGCGCCGCTCAGAGCCGAGAGGAGGAGCATGGGAATCAAAGAGAATATGATAACCTGTTCCTCCGTCTTGGCGATGACGCTGATGAGCAATCCCAGGCTGGCCGCCCACAACGCCAGCGTCACCATCAGCAGTAGCAAGGCCAGCGGCTCCCGCATATAGTCCACGCCGAGCGCGACCTGTCCAAAACCGACCAGCAGCGCGAGTTGCAAAAAGATCATCACAAACATTGCCAGGAAATGGCCCAGGATGATACCGGCGCGGGAGATGGTGGTCGTCAGCAAACGCTGCAACGCCCTGGACTTGCGCTCCAGTACCAAAATCTCCCCAGCGCCCATCAGGCCGGCCATGGCGAACTGGATCATCATCCCCGACGATGAATGAGCATAGTTGTTCGTTCCGTACACCGCTTCCGCGTCATTGGCGGCGATGCTCCCCGATTGCGTCACGGTCACTGTTAGCGGCGGCTGCTTCCAGGCCTCGACAGCCCGGCCTACCGCTTTCACCAGAAATGTCAGTTGAACCTCATCAGACTGAGTGGCGGTCCAGACGCCGAGGCGGGCGGACTTTACCGCTCCCAGGAGGCGTGTCACGGCTGTCTGAATGCCCTGTTGAGCAGACATCCCGTCCGGCGACGATTGGTCAACGATGACTGTCAGGGGAACCTGACCGCCAGCGAGCACCCGATCGCTATAACCGGCGGGGACAATAATCGCCGCGATCAGGTCGTCGTCGCCCACTTTTTGCTCCACAGCGTCAATTTCCCCGCTCAATATGACCGGGCGCACCGAGTCTGACGTATCCAGCAACTCGATCAAATAGAGGCCGAGGGCGTTGCCGCCGTCGTGGTCGAGAATTCCCACCGGCAAGCGGGGATCGTCCCCGCCGCCCGAGCCGCTAAAGACAAAGCCAAAGAGCAGGGTAAAGAG
>QMOE01000470.1 GCA_003648125.1 Chloroflexota bacterium | reverse complement strand
GCCGTCAAAGTGCGCATCCCCAACAACGACAGCGCTCTCAAGCCTGGCATGCCCGCCGACGCGACGATTTTGGATTAGCCCGGAATTCACGCTATTCGAGACAATCATTTTTTCACCACAGAGGCGCAGAGAACACCGAGATAGGATATTCTAGTGTTTTCCCTGTGCCCTCTGTGTCTCTGTGGTGAGATGTGGGTAATCACCAGTAAAGATAACGGTTGACAAAACCAGCAGATTCGGTATAATGCAGCCGGTGGCTGGGCCATCAGGCCCGGCCTTCTATTGTGCATAAGGGAGGTCGTAATAGTGTACGCGGTTGTGAAATCAGGTGCGCGGCAGTACCGGGCCGAGGTAGGCAACATGCTTCTCGTCGAGAAACTGCCCGCTCAAGTCAGTCAACAACTCGAGTTAGACCAGGTATTGCTGGTCGCCGATGGTGAACAGGTCAAAATCGGCCAGCCCACCGTAGGAGGGGCCAAAGTGCTAACGACGGTAGTGGCGCAGGAAAAAGGCCCCAAGATTCGGATTTTCAAATACCACCCCCGGAAGCGATACCGCCAGCGTGCCGGCCATCGGCAGCGCTACACGCGGCTGCGAGTGGACAAGATTGTAACGTAGGAGAACGTGAAATGGCACACAAGAAGGGTGGCGGCAGCAGCCGCAATGGGCGTGACAGTCACTCTAAACGTTTGGGAGTGAAGAAATATGGCGGTGAGGTTGTTCGCGCGGGCAACATCATCGTGCGGCAACGCGGAATGCGCATCAAGCCAGGCGAGAATGTCGGGATGGGAAAAGATTATACACTCTTTGCCATCACCGATGGTTTTGTTCGCTTCGAGCCTATCCCAGGGGATCGCAAGCGAGTGAGCGTGTACTCGACGGTAGCATAGGAAGTAGTTATGAAGGAAAACATTCATCCCCAGTTTTATCCCGAGGCCCAGGTGATTTGTGCCTGCGGCAATAGTTGGACCGTGGGCGCGACGGTACCGGTCATTCGCACCGACATCTGCTCCAAATGTCATCCATTCTTTACCGGCGAGCAGCGCATCGTGGACGCCGGCGGGCAGGTGGAACGCTTTATGAAAAAGTTAAAGCGGCGCGACCAGATGATCGCTGCAGCGGAGGAGCGCAAGGCCCTGGCCACTTCACCCGAACTCCCGATTACAGAGTTGGAGATTGACTCTCGCACCAAAAAAGTGCTGCTCGGCGCGGGTATCAAGAATGTCGACGACGTGCTATCCAAACTGGCGCAGGGCAACGAGGGCCTGACTAATTTGAAGGGGTTCGGCCTCAAATCGCTGGCGACGCTAAAGAAGCGACTGCGCGCTCGAGGCTTTGTCCTGCCAGGGGAAGAAGTCAGCGCAGAGGAAGAGGCAGTCGAAGCGGCCGAATAGGGGAACTGTTGGTTATCTACAGGGGTAGGTGGGTACACCTGCCCCTGTTTTTCTATTGAGGAAGGAACATCGTATGTACAACAAACCGAGAGGGGGGTGGGTCGAGGTAATTTGCGGGAGCATGTTCTCCGGCAAGACGGAAGAGCTAATCCGGCGGGTGCGCCGCGCCCACATCGCCCACCAAAAAGTGCAAGTCTTCAAGCCAGCGATAGATACGCGCTACGCCGAACGAGAGGTAGCCTCCCACAACGGAATGCAGTGGGAAGCAATGCCAGTGGCGGACACGGCACAATTGCGGGAATTGATCGAGCCGGATACGACGGTGATGGCACTAGACGAGGCGCAGTTCTTTGACGACGGCATCGTGGCATTGTGCGAGGAACTGGCCCACCAGGGAATACGGGTCATCGTCGCCGGACTGGATATGGACTTTCGCGGGGAACCCTTTGGCCCAATGCCCACGCTGATGGCGCGGGCAGAGCAAGTGAGCAAGCTACAGGCCATCTGCGTGGTATGTGGCGGGCCGGCCAGCCGCACGCAACGCATAATCAACGGCCAGCCGGCGGCCTACGACGATCCGGTGATCCTGGTGGGAGCGGACGAGACCTATGAGGCCCGCTGCCGGGGATGCCACGAGGTGAGAAAATGAACACGATCATTCCCAACGCAATTGAGCGGGTGTTACTGGACGAGGAAACAATTGCCGTGCGCGTGCACGAACTGGCAGTGCAAATCAGCACCGACTATGTCAAATCAGACAACCTGGTATTGATCGGCGTGCTAAAGGGAGCATTCATCTTCATGGCCGACCTGGCCCGCTGCCTGACCGTGCCGCATCACGTGGACTTTATCGCCCTTTCCAGCTACAATCGGGGCACGGTCAGCACGGGGGCGGTACGGTTGATTATGGATACACGGGCCAGCGTCACCGGCCGCCACTTGCTCATCGTCGAGGATATCCTGGATACGGGGTATACATTGGACTATCTCCTGCGCACCTTTCGCGCCCGCAATCCGGCCAGCCTGCGCACCTGCGTCCTCATCAGCAAGCCGGACCGCCGCCAGGTCGAGGTGCCGGTTGACTACCTGGGCTTTGAGATACCCAACGAATGGGTAGTGGGATATGGGCTGGATTACTCTGACCGCTTCCGCACGCTGCCGTACATTGGGGTGTTGAAGCGAGAGATGTACAAGTAGACGAGGTGAGTGATGAGACTGCGAGATGATGTAGCCAAAGTGCTGATTTCGGAAGAAACGCTGCAGGCGCGGGTGGCAGAGATAGGGCGGGAACTCAACGCGACGTACACCGACGAGGACCGACCGCTCCTGGTAGCCGTGCTCAAAGGAGCTTTTGTGTTCCTGGCCGACCTGACCCGCCACCTAGAGATGCGACACGAGGTGAACTTTATGGAGATCTCTTCCTACGGCACGGGCACAAAGAGCAGTGGCGTAGTGCGCATCCTCTTGGACTTGGAACAAAACATCGAAGGGCGGCACGTGCTGATCGTGGAGGACATTGTTGATTCTGGCCGCACGCTGGAATACATCACGCGCAACCTGCAAACGCGCCGGCCGACCAGTCTACGGGTATGCACGCTCTTGAGCAAGCCTTCGCGACGCGAGGTTGGTGTGACCGTAGACTTTGTAGGCTTTGAGGTGCCAGACGAGTTCGTGGTGGGGTACGGGCTGGACTTTGCCGAGGAGTACCGCAACCTGCCATTTATTGGGGTACTGAAGGAAAAAGTGTACGCGGGACAATGAGTAACGCGGCCCCAAAAAAAGCCCTGGTCGCTAAGGAATGAGAATTAAATGGGTGTGTTTCAAATGAGTTGGGTAGGCGCGCTTTCCATAGCGCGCGCTATGGAAAGCGCG
>QMOE01000469.1 GCA_003648125.1 Chloroflexota bacterium | reverse complement strand
GTTATTTAATCACGGATCCTAAAAACCAATAATGCTCAAGATAGCCCAGGTGTGCCATAATTTCACTGCGATTGCTCCCACTCGGGCCCGGCGATACCATCCAATAGCAAATCCACCATCGCATCAAGACATTCCAAGAGCGGGGCAGGACGGTAACCGTGGTGCCACATCATCAGTTGCTGGAAGAACAGCGTACGGAGCAGGTCGCCCAAGTAAGCAGGGTCCAGATCGGCGCGGATCTCGCCGCTGGCCTGGGCTTGACGCACCTGTTCGGTGAGGAGACTGAGCAGCGCCAGCCCAGGGCGGATCTCTTGGCGGCGCATTCCGGCCGCGAACAGACGCCACACCAGTGCAGGGTCAGTCAGGGGGTTCTTGGCCGTCAGGCGCAACGCCAGTTTGATGCGCGCGACGGGGCTGGCGGGCGCGCCTTGCTCCGGCAGAAGCACTTGCTCCAATTGTTGCAGCCGCCATTCGGCCAGGGCGGGCAGGATCGCTTCCTTAGTCTCAAAGTAATTGAAAAAGGTGCTCTTGGCAACGTCGGCTGCCGCGGTGATTTGCTTGATGGTGGTATCGTCATATCCGCGCTCGCAGAAAAGTTGCAGCGCGGTTTCCATCAGTTGTTGGCGGGTTTCCTGTTTCTTGCGTTCGCGTCGTGAGAGAGTGTGATTCATTTTCAAATTATGACCATAGGACAAAAATGACCAGGGTCATATTATACACAGTACAGGGATATTGTCAATGCTCAAACGTACATACAGAAAGCGGGAAAGAACCCGTTACGATAATTAGCAGTCGCCATCTGCCGCCAACTGTATCTCACACCGAACGTCAGGAGCCACCTCGTCCTGCCAGGCTTCCTCCAACGCTTTTCGGGCCGCCCGCCCGCCGATGCGGCCTAGCGCCCAGGCCGAGTGACCGCGCACCAAAGGCTCGGCGTCGGAGATGGCGCGCACGAGCGCCGGTATCGCTCGCTCGTCCCCCCAGTTGCCCAGCGCCACCGCCACGTTGCGCAACAAGCGGCCCCGACCGGTGCGAAGGATGGGTGTGCCCGCGTATCGCCGGCGAAATTCATCCTCGCTCAACCCCATCAACTCCACCAGCGGCGGCGCAGCGCGGGCCGGGTCTGTGAGCCGGAAAGCGGATTCCCTCGTGGGGCGGGCGAACCGCTGCCACGGGCAGACGGCCTGGCACACGTCGCAGCCAAAGATTCGATTGCCCAACAATGGCCGCAGTTCGCGCGGGATAGCCCCTTTCAATTCAATGGTCAAATACGAGATGCAGCGGCGGGCGTCCAGCAGGTAGGGGGCCACCAGCGCGTCCGTGGGGCAGGCGTCCAGGCAGCGGCGGCAGTTCCCGCAACTCGCGCTCACCTTTTCCGCTGCCGGTTCTAGCGCAACGTCGAGCAGGATCACTCCCAGGAACAGCCACGATCCCATCCGCGGCTGGATCAGGCACGTGTTCTTGCCTGCAAAGCCCAAGCCCGCCTCGACCGCGTAGGCCCGCTCCAGCAATGGGCCAGTGTCCACGTAGGCCCGGCAAGCGACCTCGCGCCCCGCTTGGGCGACGATAAAGGCCGTCAGTTCCCCCAGGCGCTCTAGCATCAGGTCGTGATAATCCAACCCCCAGGCATAATTAGAGATCAGGCCGCGCGAGGGATCGCTCCGCAGGTCAGCGGGCAGAGGGCCAGGGTAATAGTTCAGCCCCACGCAGACGATAGAGCGCACGCCGGGCAGAATTTTGGCCGGGTCTTCACGCCGCGCGACCCGGTCGGGACGGGCCAGGTAGCCCATCTCGCCGTGATAGCCATGGGCCAGCCAGGAGCGGTAGGCGGCGAGATGCGGCACGGGATAGGCCGGCGCGACGCTCGCCAGATCGAACCCCAGGTCGCGCGCCTTTTGACGGATTTGTTCTGTCGGATTCATCACCCAGGAGTATAGCCCACCCCGGCCCGCTGTCAATCCTGGGATCGCGGGCATCCTGCCCGCATCTCGCGCCGGACAAGTTGCGCTTTGGCCTTTCTTGTTTTATACTTGAGTCGGAGGTGACGTTATGAAATTGACGCGCTCTCAAATCATGGTTCTCATAGTTTTGGGTGTGCTGACTCTGGGGATCTATGGCTGTCTGGTGGGCACAGTCGTGATAAACTCACGCCAGATTTCGCAAGCAATTTTGCCCAAGGCCACTACAACGCCTCCGCCGACGGCCGTCGCTGACGAGCCGACGACGGCGCCAACTGCCACCACCATTCCCTCTCCCACTCCAACGCCTACTCCTGCCGCACCTCAGACACGCTACGATCTCCAGGTGACAAGCGATCCAAGTAACCCGGCACCGCGCCTACAACGGGGATATGTCTACATCAAACTGAACGCCTACGCGCGCGCAGTGGAGGATTTCGATACCGCGATAGAACTGGATGCCACGCTGACCGATGCTTACGTGGGACGCGGCGAGGCTTACTTTTATCTCAAGGAGTGGAGCGCGGCGTTGAGTGACTTTGAGCAAGCATTGGCGCAGAGTCCTGACCGGGCCGACGTCCACGCCTGGCGCGGCTATGTACTCTCCTTGCAGGGGCAGCACAGACAAGCGATTGAGGCGCTGCGCCAAGCCGTCGCGCTCGACGGGGCAAACTCGGAGAACCACCTCACGCTGGCCGACGCGCTGCTGCACAACAGGAATTATGAAGAGGCCAGATTAGAATACACGACGGTGCTCTCATTGGAGATACGTTCCGTCGGGGCATACGTGGGGAGAGCAATGGCCTGGGCCGAGGAGGGCAATCTCGATGCAGCAGAAGCCGACCTGAGCAGCGCACAGGGAATCGCGCCCCACGATCCTGTGGTACTGAACGGACGAGCGCGGTTTTACGCCTGGTATCGGCACGGAAATCTGGATGAGGCGAAGCAGTTAGCACAGCGAGCGGTGGATAAAGCAGAGGACGACTTGGAGCGAGCGACCTATCTGGGAACACTGGGCTGGATCTATTACCAACAGGGGCAGTACGACGAATCGGTGTCCACGCTGGAGGAAGCAACCGCGCTGGCGACAGTCGAAGGGCAAGTCATCTACAGCGAAATTCAAGAGCACCTGGAGGAAGCAAAAAAAGCGCAGTGAGATTTGTTGATCTATCGCAGGCAGCGCAAATCCATCAATCTTGAATTAGTATCATCTCAATAATCCGGGGCGCGAATTTGTAGGGCGGGTTTCTTACCCGCCAATTGGTGGCAGCAGGTCGAGAACTTGCTCTCTGAACAGAAAGGCAGGTTTGGAAACC
>QMOE01000468.1 GCA_003648125.1 Chloroflexota bacterium | reverse complement strand
CACGAAACCCCATCCCTGCGCACTCACTCTGTCGCTGCCGAGGAAAGCCCGCCGCCGTACACGCCCAGTCACGCGCACCAGCGGTACCAGTTCACGCGCTCCAACACGGATAGGCTGCCCCTCGACGATCTCACCCATCGTCGGTTTCTGCTTCCCGACAGTCCGTTCGTTCATCGTTCCTCCTTCCTATCCTTGTCTACTTGTTTCCTTCTTATCCTCAACCGCCAGCAATTTCTCCAGCAACATCACCTCCTCCTCCCGCGTGCTCACTTTGCCGTCCAGCCGGGCGTCGCGCAGCGCACACAGCAATTGCCCAAAGAGCGGGCCGGGCTTTAACCCCATTGCTTTCAGGTCATCGCCGGTCAGTTCCGTCTCCACCAGCCGCCACTGCGTCTGGTAGCGTAGGAGTCGCTCCCGTAGTCGCCTGCGGTCTGTCGCAACCCAGGCACCGGCCAGTACCCGGGCAGGGTACGGCTCCAGCAGGCGGTAGACGATGCTGGGCCGGCGTGCTTTTCCCAGTCGAGGCAAGGTCTCCTTCAGGCTGTGTAAAAGGATAAAGTCCTCCGCGTCGTCGCGCGGCATCATCAGACGAGCGATCAATTTCTCCAGCGCCTCATCGTTGAGCCGGTACGCCAGCAAGGCCAGGTACATCCAGCATCCAGCATCTAGTTTCCAACACTTGGCATCCAGTTGTTCTCGGAAGGTCTGATACTTTTTGCGCAACCATTCATCGCAGTGCAGGTCGGGCTGGATGTGAGCCAAGACGCCCAGTTCGTCCAGACGGCACAGCGCCCGTTCTGGCTCAGCCTCGCAGAAGATCTGCTCCAGTTCGTGGCGCAAACGGTCGCCGCTGACCCGTTTCAAAAGCGGTAGTGCATCGCTGATCAGTTCCTCGCTGCGAGGGTCGAGGTGAAACCCAAGCCGGCTCTCCAGCCGGGCTGCCCGCAGCATACGGGTGGGGTCGTCTGCAAAACTGAGGCTATGCAGAACGCGGATGACGCCGCTCTGCAGGTCGGCCTCGCCGCCGTAAAAGTCCAAGAGTTCCCCCCAATGGTCCGGGTCGAGGCGGATAGCCAGCGTGTTGATGGTAAAGTCGCGCCGGTGGAGGTCCTGCTTGATTGAACTGCGCTCCACCTGCGGCAGGGCGGTGGGGTAGGTGTAGAACTCGGTGCGCGCCGTGGCAACGTCAACGCTGGGTGGCAGAGAGTCGAGAGAAGCCGGCCCGGCAACGCGTCGCCAGACGTCCGGCGAGAGGAGCCACTTGGCGGTGCCAAAGCGCTTGTGGGTGGTCACTCGACCGCCCAAGTCGGCGGCCAGGCGGCGAGCCAGGGCGATTCCATCCCCTTCGATGACCATGTCCACGTCTACGATGGAGCCATCTAACAACAGGTCGCGTACCAACCCGCCGACAAAGTAGGGGACGAACCCCATCCCGTGAGCTTGCTGCGAGATGCGGCGTATCAGGG
The DNA here is from genome assembly GCA_003648125.1 of Chloroflexota bacterium. The sequence continues at coordinate 1,815 of QMOE01000468.1, read as the reverse complement.
CCAGCAGAGGCGGCGAGAAAGCCTGTTCCAATAACGCGATCACGTCTTGCCGGCGGGAGGATTGGGGCGGCGTGCCCCATAGTGTGATCAAATCGGTGCGGGTGACCACTCCGACGAGGCGACCTGCTTCGAGGACGGGAATTTGGCCCCAGCCGCTTTCGATCATCAGCCGTTGGATGTGGGCTATCGAGTCGTGGCTGTTGGCTGTGACGTTGCCGGCCTCCATCACCTGGGCGACGGGCGCGTTGGACATTTCGAACTGCAACGCCCGATCCACTGCTCGGCGGGTCAGCAGTCCGATCACGTTTCCGTCCGCGACGACCGGGTATCCCTCGTGGCCGGTGCGTCGCATGCGTTCGGCGGCGTCGGCGACTGTATCTGCGGGAGAGAGCACCTGCACGCCCAGGGACATCACCTGGGCGACGGTGACGCTGGGCCGCACGGCATCCGGTAGCAGGTGCAGCAACTCTTTGCGCACCGCCGATAGAGAACGGCGGCGGATGAGCGCGGCGGCCGCCTGCTTGTGCCCCCCGCCGCCAAAGTGAGCGGTCACGGCGGAGACGTCTATATCGTCGGTCGTGCTGCGAGCGACGAGTTGGATGCGTTTGCCCCCGTCGAGTGCGACGAGCACGAACAGGGCCGAAGGTTCCAGCAGCTCGCGCAGTTTGTGGGCCAGGGTCGAAATTTCCTCCGAGAATTTGGGCGCTTGGGCCCAGGCGATGATGATGGTGTGCCCTTCGATCTCGTAGGTCTCGCTCTGTTCCAGCAGCAGTTCGTAGAGTTCGCGTTGTTCGGCGGCCAGGGGGTGGTGCAGGAATTTGTCCACGACGGCGAGATTGGCCCCCTGGTCCAGTAACCAGGCCGCCGCGCGCACGTCGCGGGCGGTCGTTCCCTGGTACGAGAGTGAGCCGGTATCCTCGTAGATGCCCAAGAGCAGCAGCGTAGCTTCGATCCCGGTCAGATTGAGAGCGCGGGCCGAGATTTCTTCGACTAGCAGTGTGGTCGCGGCTCCCAACAGTTCGCCAGAAAAGGTCCAGCCAGGAGATAGTTCGCGGTCGAGTTTGTGGTGGTCAATGATGTCCACTTGCAAGTCACGCCCCATGCCTTTGAGCGTGGTCAAGCCTTGTGTATCAACCAGGATGGCGCGTTTGATCTTGCGACGACGGGGCAGGTCGTCGGGTAGGACGAAAGGGAGATCGGCGCCGTAGAGCGCCAGGAAGGCGCGCCCGTTCCGGTTGATGCGGCGCGGCAGTACGGGGGTGGCGGCAGGGAAGAGTTTGCTTGCCCCCAACAGGCTGGCGATTGCGTCGAAATCTGCGTTTTCGTGGCTCAGGATGACGTCCACGTTAATACTCCTTGCGGTTTAGCCGAGGTAACTATCTGAAAGCTACGCCCCAAACCGACGAGTGAAAATATGGAACACGGATTGTAACTGCTATGTGCCCGGCACTTGCCGATTTTGATGAAAATGACATTTGGTTGCCATCGAAAGAGCCATTTTCGAGGGCAATCATAAAGTGCCGGGCACCTTGACAGTTACCACGGATTTCTTTTGGATGTGTGCATCCGTTATTACAAATACACGGGACTATCTGAAAGATACCACAGATTGCCCGTACCGCCAAGTGAGGCCGGGGGTTCGCTGCCGGACACTTTTTTTTTCAGAACACGGACAAATACGGGCTGCGCACGCGGATTTTTCGTATCATCTCAATAATCCGGGGCGCGAATCTGTAGGGCGGGTTTCTTACCCATGCGCGTCAACCTAAGGCTAGCGACCGCTGGTTGAGTAGCCGAAGGCGTATCGAAACCCTT
>QMOE01000467.1 GCA_003648125.1 Chloroflexota bacterium | reverse complement strand
TCTGCCCCTCGGTCTCCACTGCTGCCACCGGCAACTCGTAGACATAGAACGCCATCCCGACTGTGGAAAATGAGTGGCCTACCACCTCGACCGGCAGTGGGACGTCCTCATCCACCCAACCCACCAGGTACACCCCTTCTGCCAGCGAGTTAGGCTCACCATAGGGAAAGATTGCCTGCAAGAACTCGTAGCGCCGGTACAGCACCTCGTCGTTCCAATAGTCCACTGCCCCCAAAATCCGGCCCGGCATGTCCTCATAGGAATAAGAGGAAAAAGATGTATGCGCGAGAGAAACGGCGAACTCGGTGCCAGCGTCCAGGTCTCCCAACCTCTGCTCGCCCCCTCCCGCTATGAGGACGGCTTCCTTCAAGGGCAAATTACCATTGTGCACCGTCCCCTCCAGCTGCAACCCACCCGTCGCATCGCTGACCAGGCGCAAGTCAGACCTGAGAGGAGGCACATCCACGTATCCATCGGCAACGAAAGGTTGAATCCCACCCACGTCCACGCGCAAGTCAGAGACCGTCATACCGTCCGCCTCCTCAAAGACGCGCAGTGACTGCCCCATCGGGCCATAGATGTTGGGAATTTCGCGCACGGCAGCATCCGCCACCCGCACGTCGTAATGCGTGCGCCGGGGAGAAAAAAGCCCCACCACCTGGCTCACACGCCCCACTTCCGCCCCTTGCGGCACGTACACCGCCGCCAGACGGTGGACTATCGCCTGCGTGCCCCTGATCTGGAAACCGGTCAGGTAGGCGCATCCCGTAAAGCCGGCGATCAATATCGGAATGGTCAGCCAGGCCAGTTCCCGCCGGTCCAGCTTGCGCAAGATGACATAGTTGACCGGGCCAATGAGCAGCGTGTAGACGAGCATAAAGGCCAGGATATGCCACGTGGACGGAACTCTCAGACCCGGGATAGAGTTGATGGCATCACGGGCGCTGTCCCCATTGCGCACGATCAGCCCCCGCGCTACCGCTCCCCGCGCCCCGACGATGCTCTCCCACAAGCGAGCGTTATCATCCCACCGGACAAACGGGTTCAGCCCAGCGTCAAAGGCCAAAAAATCCACCCTCCCGGCTCCACAAGTGCGGCGGGCCAGCAGGATGAGATCGTCTTGCTCAATCAGCGATTCCCCATCTCGCAGAGCGGCCTCGGTCACGGCATAAGGGCCTGAGGCGACAGGTGCGCCTATCCGCTCGCCCAATGCCCACAGATCGTCCATCGAACGCGTGCCGCCCACCACGACCGGCAGCAGGCCACGCCCTGAGCTTGTCGAAGGGTCGGCTATCCCAGAGGCCGTGCGCGCCGCACCCGCCCCACCGCCCACGATCAGATGTCCACCGTGAGCCAACCACATCTCCAGCGCCTGCCGTTGCTCGCCGCTGAGTAAAGTCGTATCCACGTCGTTCAGGATCAGCACGTCCAGCCCCTCCCACCCCAGCGTGTCGTGTGGCAGCGTCTCCAGATCCAAATGGGCCACCGCCGCCACTCCGCCGGCCGGCGCGACGTCGTTCAGGAAATTGAGCGCGGACGGGTCGCCGCTGGCGACACCATAGAGCCGGCTCTGCTCGTCCAGCCACGAGACCTCCACCTGCTGTGACGAGAGTAATTTGTCTTCGGCGTACAACTGTACCTTCAAGCGGGAAGAATTATCAGAGGGGACGTGCAAAAAGTATCCCTTGCGCGAACTAGCCGGAAGCACGACTCGTCTGACGTACACATCAGAGTCACCAGTACCACGGGTGACACGCAACTCACCCTCAATGTCCGCGCCTTCGTTCGAGAGGACAACGTACACCGGACACCAACCGCTGTCGTGGCAATAGCCATCAAATCCCACCGTGACGTGCATCGTCGGGCCGGCGGGCTGGGCGGCGGCGGGTTCGCGCCCCCAGGCCAACGAGGCCAGAATAGCAAGTATGATCCAGATTGTCCGTTTTTGAAGCAGTCTCATACCCAATCATCCTCAATTAACGACTCGATATCGACTTGGTTTACTTTTACCCGATGCGCCTCGACAAAATTATCGCTCCCGCCAAACCAATCCATCACCGAGAGCCTCTTCAATCGAGTTGGGTATGTCGTAATCAGAGTTCGATACGACGACCACGGCCAATCACGGAAATCGTCAACAAAGCCGTGTTTCTGAGGGTTTCGGTGAATGTAGATTATCAACTGCATGAAATAACGGTCACTTTCGACCAACTTGCGTCTGAAAGGTTTCTCCAACAGGCTGCCAGTTCGCTGGCTTTGTTAATAGCTTTGGTGTAAGCAATGAACATGTTGTTAAAGTGACGGCTGGGTGGTTTCAGTGGAGAGATTGGCGCAGTCTCTGAGACTGCGCCAATCTTGGCCAATCGTTCTTCATCCATCTGAATCCGAAGCAAAAAGTGAAAGTGGTTCTTGAGCAAACAATAGGCAAAGGTTTCGGCCACCGGCTCAATATAGCGGGCGTATAGTTTTAAAAAATAGCGATAGTTGCGCCCTTCAAAAAAGGCATCCTGACCATTGTTGCCACGATTGTAGATGTGATAGTATTGGCCCGGGATGAGAGATGTATTGGTCGTCATAATCTACTCCTGGAGATTCCAGATTGGTCAGATTGGAGCAGTCTTTTAGACTACTCCAATCTACTCCCTGGGTTCCACGCTGCACATAGCGACTATTATAACACATCCCTTCTCATGCTCAACTATGTCCACCGGGCGGATACCAGACGAATACCCTACGCCGGGTGCGTTTCAAACGAGCCAGGCCGGACTTGAACCTTGCGCTCTCCGGTCAGTGTGATAAACTACCCCGCGATGAAGAGATTGCTGCGCACTCTACCCCACCCCGCCGTCGTCTCGGCCATCGTCGCGCTGGCGCTGACTGGGCTGCTGTACGGGAACGCACTCGCGCTTCCGCTATTCTCCGACGACCTGGTACAGATCCCCTGGCTAGAGTCTGTCTCGTGGCGCGAGTTGTGGACCAACCCCAGCCCCTACGGTTACTACCGGCCCCTGTGGTACAGCCTGTGGCGGCTGTGGGGCGCGCTCGCCGGAGGACTGCGTCCCCTGGGGCTGCACTTGCTCAACCTGGTGGCTCATTTCATCGCCGCCTGGCTCGCCGGGCTGCTGGGAGCGATGTGGATACAGCAGGGCAAGGACGCGGGCAGGCCACGCCCCTACGTTGCTGCTGGATTGGTGACCGTGCTGTGCGCCGCGTTGCCTTTCTCGCGGCAAGCGGTGGCATGGCCGGGCGCGGTGTACAACCCGCTGGTCAGCGCGATGGCG
>QMOE01000466.1 GCA_003648125.1 Chloroflexota bacterium | reverse complement strand
TTCAGATGGCTTGACGATGTAAGTGTTGCCGCAGGCGACGGCGTAGGGGAGAAACCAGAAGGGCACCATCGCTGGGAAGTTGAAGGGAGCCACGCAGCAAAAGACGCCCACCGGTTGCAGCACCGCCTGCTCATCAATCCCCACTGCGATGTCCTCGGCATTGTAGCCCATCATTAACGAAGGGACGCTGGCCGCCACTTCCACGTTCTCGATTGCCCGCCGCACCTCGCCCCGGGCCTCGTCGATGATTTTACCGTGCTCTTTCACGATGGCGTGGGCCAGGTCCTCGAAATGCTCCTCCATCAACCCCTTGAGGCGGAACATGTAGCGGGCGCGAACCAGAGACGGCGTCTCCCGCCATTCCAGGAACGCTTCCGCAGCCGCTTCTACCGCCCGGTTCACCTCTCCCGCGGTGGACAGGGAGACTTGGGCGATCACATCGCCCGTCACCGGGTTATCCACGTCCAGCACCCGCTCCGACCCGGACGGAGCCCACTCGCCGTTGACGTAGTTATTTAACTTTCCATATTCCATTTTCGCCTCCTTTATTTTGTAAGGCGCGTTTCCATACGCGCCGTTTTTCTGGCGACCAAGATGGTCACGTGGCTCTCTCTCCTCGGTGGAGACGTCCAGCCCGTTGCCCCCCGCCACTTTCATGGTTTGGCCCCGTGGGGCGCTGACCTAGACGGCGACATTATAATCGCCAATGATGATCTGGTCAAAGCCGAAGAAGGCTAATGATAGGGGATAATACGCACATTCAAGTTTTCAAGGTGTCCGGCACTCGAGTGCCGGACACCTGATAATACTCGCTCTCGCACGGTTCTCCTGCCGTCACGTACATCTCGGCGGCGGTCAGGTCCACGATGACCGAGGCCAACGTCGCGCTGCGCTCCATCTCGGACTGACCGGGGTCAGGATGACGGCAGATGGACTTGGGATGATTAAAGTGATCGCGCAAGATGCTCTTGAGCGTCTCGACGGTGATCTGACCGGCCTGGGCGCGCAGTAAGCGAACCGCCCTGCCGTAGCGCAGTAGCGTGTGATCCGATGCCACGATGCCCACATCGCCAGCCTGCAAGCGCGGCGTGAGAAAATGATTGGTGTGCACCAGCAGCCCATCCTGCGGGTGCAAGAAGCCCACGTCGGGCGGAGTGGCCTCCAAATCGAGCGCCTCGCCACCGGCGTGGGCCAGCAGGTAATTGCCCGAGTCAGCGCGAGGGCCGGTGTAGACAGCGGCGACGGCCAGCCCCAGCCGAGATGCATTAAGCGCCTCCCGCAGGATGACGTGGAACGGCACGCCGGCGCGCCGGTGGTCGTGGCGCAAAAAGTTGGTGACCATGCCCACACCCGCGCTGTTGAACCCGATCTTGCCCACCATCCCGGCCTCGGTCAACGTCAGCACCGTCGGTAGGCCAGGCTGCTCGATCCGCAGCAGCACCATCCCGCCGCGCATTATGTTTGCCCAATCCCAATTCTGGGCCAAAAGTGCGTGGCCGTCTCCGGTCGCCTCCGGCGCGACGAACATAGCGGTACACTCGTCACGTGGCGGAATCGCGCCCAGCGAGAGGATCTCGGTGCGGCAGTTGAGGGCCAAAATCTCGTTTAGTGAGACGGTCGCGCCCGTGGCGATGCCGCGCATCTCTTCCAGCAGGTGGGGGGCGTACCCCTCGATGGGATTGAGATACCGTCGTGCCTGGGCCAGCGCATCCGCCCAATCCAGGCCCGCGTTGTGTTGGAACAGCCGCCGGTAGCCGGTCAGGTTGAATTGAATCAGGTCGGCGGTCTGCTCGCCGTATTGACGACCGCGCTCGAAAGGCTGGCCGCTGATTTCGATCAGTGGGAAACTGCTCATTGTCTGTAAATAGGGTAGAAACCCCTACCTTTCAGTCGCGGTCCAATTTAGCCGGTAATAGTTGCCTGACGATCTTGCTGATATGTTACCACGCTTTTGTAAAAAACCAAGTCGTAACTACTCGAGCATATAGCGCAATAACGCCGCTTTTGTCATTGCGAGGAGCGTGGCGACGAGGCAATCCCCGTTTAGGACCAATACCGTTCAGTTAAGAAAGCGAGCGCTGGTTGAGTAGGCCTTTAGGCCGTATCGAAACCCTTGTACTGAGCCTGTCGAAGTGAAGCGAGCGGCTCTTGCAACGAGTTTCGCATTGCATGGGCCGCGCCGTGATTTCGGCAGGCTCAATCCAGGGGTTTCGATACGCTACTCATCCGACGGCGCTTAACTGAACCGTATTGCGTTTAGGACACTTTGGAGATTGCTTTGGGCAAAAAGCGCCCTCGCAATGACAGAGACTGAGTAGTTACACCAAGTCATAGTTACGAACTGGGTGTGCATCATTTTCTCGCGCGCCACGGGGCGTGGTCATCGGAACGCGGTCATCTTGACCGCAAAAAATACGTGAGGGCATCCCCATGCGCGTCAACCTAAGGCTAGCGACCGCTGGTTGAGTAGCCGAAGGCGTATCGAAACCCTTGTACTGAGCCTGTCGAAGTGAAGGGAGCGAGTCTCGCCCAAGCCGCTTGGTCTCGATATGCGCCCTTTGGGCGCTACTCGACCAGCGCTTTCTGCTCGTTCAAACGTTAGGTTGACGCGCATGGAGGGCATCCCCCGCCGAGGAGGGGCGAGGCACTGCCTCGCCCCTACGACAAGTCAGGGTGACTCCAATGCCCGCGTTCCGATGACTGCCTGGGAACGCGAGCGTTCCCGCCTGCATGCGGCCAAGATGGCCGCGCTCCAATGACCGCGTTCCACGGCGCGCAAGAAAATGACGGACACCTGCAGAGCGCTGTCACTTTGACTTTCACGCCACTTTGTGATATGGTTGCAGGTAACCGACATTCAGCACAGAGGAAATCAAATGGAAACAGTTCGCGCCTTTATCGCCATCCCCCTACCTCCCCCGCTGCTAGAGCAGCTTGCCGCCCTCCAACGGCAACTGAAAAAACAGGTCCCAGACCGCAGCGTGCGCTGGGTGCGGACGGAAGGTGTTCACCTGACGCTAAAGTTCCTGGGCGATACCTCCACGGAGAAACTGCCCGCCATCGAGCAGGCATTGGCAGCGGCGGCCCAGCACAGTCTGCCCTGCACCTTCATCGTCGAGGGGATCGGCTGCTTCCCCAACCCCCGCCGCCCGCGCGTCGTCTGGGTGGGGGTGCAGGAGCCGACCGGGCGGCTGGCGGCGCTGCAGGACGCTATCGAAGAAATGCTGATGCCCCTCGGCTACGAGCCGGAGGGACGCGGCTTCACGCCCCACTTGACGCTGGGCCGGGTGGGTCGCCGCGCCTCCCGCAGC
>QMOE01000465.1 GCA_003648125.1 Chloroflexota bacterium | reverse complement strand
GGTGGGCGACGGCACCTGCCGTCTGCCACGTTTCGGCGTCAATCGCCGACTTGCCAAAGAGAACCAGGTCCACGTCGTCCATCTTCTCGATGGCCTTAGCCGGCACGTAGCTGGTGGCGAGAGTGTCGGAACCGGCGCAGCCATCGTCCCAGACGCGAATGGCCTCGTCGCACCCCATCGCGACGGCGTGCTTTAGCGCCTCCAACGCCTCCTCCGGCCCCATCGAGATGACGGTGACCTTTCCGCCGTGCTCGTCGCGGAGCAGCAGCGCCTCCTCCACGGCGTACTCGTCCCAGGGGTTGATGATCAATGGCGATTCACCCCAGGAGACATTGCCCGCGTCGTCAACTGACATTTTGGCTTCCGAGTCGGGCGTGTGTTTGGTACATACTACGATATGCAAAATACACCTCCTTAAATTTGATGCGTCAAACGGTAACAAGTCACGTCGAGCGCTCCTGGTCATATAACGGTAACTCGCAACGCAGCGGACGGTCTTTTCTGTAACCCAGCGCGTACCCGCCCTGGAGCAGTTCGTGAATCTGGCTGCTACCTTCGTAGATGCAGGCCCCTTTGGCGTTGCGCAGGTAGCGCTCCACGTTGTACTCGTCCGAGTAGCCATAGGCCCCGTGAATCTGCACCGCGTCCGAGGCGGCGGAAAAGCTGGCTTCGGTGGCGAACCACTTGGCCATACTGGTCTCGCGCGTGTTGCGCTGTCCCTCGTTCTTGAGCCATCCGGCCCGCAGGTAGAGCAGCCGTGCCATGTCGTAATCCCGCGCCATGTGGGCGATCATCTGCTGGATCAGTTGATGCCGCCCGATCTCTCGACCAAAGGTGCGCCGCTCACGGGCATACTTGACCGACTCTTCCAGGCAGACGCGGAGCAGCCCCGTGGCCCCGGCTGCCACGGTGTAGCGACCGTTGTCCAGGCAGCTCATGGCGATCTTGAACCCCTCACCCTCCGCGCCGAGCCGGTTTTCGAGCGGCACCTCCACGTCGGCCAGGCTGATCCAGCCGGTGGAGCCGGCCCGCACGCCCAACTTGCCGTGGATGTCGCCGGTGGTGACGCCCGCCATCTCGCGCTCGACAATGAACGCAGTGATTCCCCGGTAAGGGGGGTCGGCGTGGGGGTCGGTCTTGGCAAAGACGAGGAAATTGTGAGCCACAGTCGCCAGGCTGATCCACATTTTCTCGCCGTTGAGGACATAAACATCCCCCTCACGGCGGGCGGTAGCGACGATGGCGACAGGGTCGGAGCCGGCGCCGGGTTCGGTGAGGGCGTAAGCGGCGTACCGCTCACCACGCGCCTGAGGGATCAGCCAGCGTTGTTTTTGCTCCTCGCTGCCCCATTGGAGCAACCCCAGACTGCTGAGGCCCGTGTGGACACTCATCACTACCCGCAGGGTCGAGTCCACCCGCTCCAACTCCTCGCAGACCAACCCCAGGCTGATGTAATCCATCCCCTGTCCCCCATACCGAACGGGGATGCAGATGCCCAGGATGCCCAGTTCCGCCATGCGGTCTATGGCGTCCTGGTTCACCTTTTGGGCCTGGTCGTACTCTTTGATGACCGGGGCGACTTCCTTTTCCGCAAAGCCCCGCACCATGCGGACGACCATTTCCTGCTCTTGTGTCAGGTGAAAATCCATCTTGCCTCGCCGCTGTGTGATGAGGTAACTGACCGCCAGTCAGTATTATTATACCGGTATCTCAAGTTGGGCACAAGTCATCCAGGCGGGCGATGGTTCACTCTGCGTTTACAACTTGTCCGCCACCGCCTGGGCCATTTCCAGCGTGGTGGCATCGCCGCCCATATCATAGGTATGCACCCGGCCCTCTTCGATGACAGCGGCGATGGCCTGCTCCAGTCGCTGCGCCGTGTCGCTCTCGCCCATCCAGTCCAACATCAACTTGACCGCCAGCAGCGTCGCCGTGGGGTTGACCTTGTAGAGGCCGGCGTACTTGGGGGCCGAGCCGTGGGTCGGCTCGAAAATCGCCAGGTCGTCGCCAATGTTGCCGCTGGCGGCGAATCCCAGGCCGCCCACCAACTGCGCCGCCAGGTCAGAGACAATGTCACCGAACATATTACTCGAAACCATCACCCCGTAATTTTGCGGGTTTTTGACCAGCCACATCGCCATGGCGTCCACGTTAGTCTCCCACAACTCGATGCCGGGGTATTCCTGCGCGATTTTGCGGGCCTCGCGCACCATCAGCCCCGAGGTCTCGCGGATAACGTTCGGCTTTTCGACCAGCGTGACGGTGGGAGAGCCGAACTTGGCGGCGTGCTCAAAGGCAGCGCGCACGATGCGTCGGCAGCCCTCGCGGGTAAAGATGCGGGTCGAGAGTGCAATGTCCTCTGATGCGACTCCCTCGAAAGCGCCCATGCGAGGGCTGAGTTCCTCCAGCTTTGCCCGCAGGTCGTCCGGCAGGGGGTGGAACTCGACGCCGCAGTAGAGGCCCTGCGTGTTCTCGCGGAACGTTACCAGGTCAATGTCATCCCAATAGTTGAGCGGGTTGCCTTTGAACGCCTTGCAGGGGCGCAGGTTGACGTAGAGGTCGAACAGTTGCCGCATGCGCACGATGGGGCTGCGATAGGTCAGCCCCTTCCCCTGCAATTCGGGAATCAGTTCCGCCTCGGCCTCCTCTTTGGGTTTGGACGTGATGGCGGCGAACAACGCGCAGTCGCAGGCCTTGAGCGTGTCAATCGTGCGCTGGGGCAGCGGTTCCCCTTCGGTACGCCAGAACTCCCAGCCGATGTCGGCGGGGACGTACTCGGCGTCGAGCGCGATTTTGTCCAGGACGATCTGAGCCGCGTCCATCACGTCTTTGCCAATGCCGTCACCCGGCATCAGCGCGATTTTGTATTTTGCCATAATTTTTTCTCCTTCGATAAATTACCGTAGGGGCAGGTCTTGCACCTGCCCGTAGGGACAGGTCTTGCACCTGCCCGTAGGGGCAGGTCTTGCACCTGCCCGTAGGGGCAGGTCTTGACAAGAGGGCGACCGCAAGGGTCGCCCCTACGAGATGCCCAATTGTTTGCGAGCGTGGGGGATCAACCCCCCGTCCTCCAAAATCTCCATCACCTCCGGCGAGAGCGGTGGGAAGGTGTACTCTCTCTGGGGCGTCGTCACCGTGCCGGCGCTAAAGTCAATCGTAATCTCGTCGCCCGCTTCCACCCCGTCCACCGCGTCGCAGGTGATGATAGGCAGCGCCTGGTTGATGCAGTTGCGGAAATAGATGCGGGCAAAACTGCGGGCCACGATAGCGCCCGCGCCGATCTCTTTCAGGCAGACCACGGCCTGCTCGCGCGAACTGCCGCAGCC
>QMOE01000464.1 GCA_003648125.1 Chloroflexota bacterium | reverse complement strand
TGGGACTGGATCATTTCGACTGGCCCACTTTCCTGCTCGCGCTGGCCGTGGCGGCCCTCGTCACACTCCCCTGGCCCGTGACCGGCGCGCTGGGCGACGTCCTCACCAGCCTGGAGCTGATTTTCCAAACACTGGCAACGGTGATCCCACAACTGTTGCTATTTTGGGGAGTGATTTTCTACCTGCTAACCTCGACCTTCAAGCGTCCGTGGCTGACCGCGCTGACGACGATCCTGCTCTACGGGCTGTCCACGCTGGGCGCTGTTCTCCCCGCCGCCGATTGGGGCGCATTAGGCGACGGTCTGTTGCTCCTGCCGCTGGCGCTCTTGCTCACCGAACTGCGCGCCCGTCGGGGGGGCGTCTACCCCCTGCTGTTGCTGGCTTTCTGCTACCGCGTCGCCCCGCTGCTCTTCGTTGACCCCCGCGACGCCCTGGCCCAGGGAATTCCCGAGCCTCAACACATACTCAGCCATTCGATCATCATCGTAACGATGGCCGTGATCGGCCCGGCGCTGTGGGGCGGGCGACGGTTGCTGCTGGCGCTCCGTGACTCTGTGCGGCTTCCCAGTTGGGCGTGGCTCACCGCTGCTGCCCTGGCGGCGTTGCTGCTGTGGGGTGTGTGGGGCGGGCTGTACCTCTTTGCCGGCCAGCCGGGATTCGCCAACGACGGCTTTCTCATCATCATGGAGGAACAGGCCGACCTGGGCGCGGCCCAGAACATCGCCGACCGGGAGGCGCGGTCGCAATACGTCTACGAGACGCTGGTCGAGACCGCCGAGCGCACACAGGCTCCACTGCGCGCCGAACTGGACGAGATGGACGTGCCCTACCGCCCTTATTACATCATCAACATGATCCGCGTTGACGGGGCCCGCTGGCTGATGCGTCGCTTCGAAGGCCAGGAGGGAGTGGCGCAGGTGATTCTCAATCCCAACGTGCGCGAGTACCCTCGGCGCGTGCCGATCCCCTACGGCGGCGATACTGGGCCGGTCGGCGAGGTGCAGGCCAACCTGGCGACCATCCACGCCGACGCAGCCTGGGCATTGGGGATAACGGGAGAGGGGATCGTCGTCGCTGGGCAGGATACGGGCTACGATTGGACCCATCCGGCCCTCAAGCCTCACTATCGAGGCTGGGACGGGCAGAGCGCCGCCCACGACTACAACTGGCACGATGCCTGGGACGATGTCGCCGTCCCCTTCGACGACGACTCGCACGGCACGCACACAATGGGCACTGTGCTGGGGGACGACGGCGCAGGTAACCGCACGGGGGTCGCGCCGGGCGCGCGGTGGATCGGTTGCCGCAACATGCGGCGCGGCTTTGGCAACCCCGGCGCCTACGCCGAGTGTATGGAATTCTTCCTCGCTCCGTACCCGTACGCGGGCGACCCCTTCAGCGACGGCGACGTGAGCCGCGCTCCCAACGTGGTCAACAACTCCTGGGGCTGCCCGGACTTTGAGGGTTGTTTCCCCGACACGCTCGAACCGGCAGTTGAGGCGCTGCGGGCGGCGGGCATCATGATGGTCGTCAGCGCGGGTAACGATGGGCCGGGCTGCGCCACAGTGACCACGCCCCCGGCCAATTACGACGCCGCCTTTTCCGTCGGCGCGACGGGCAACGGAGGAAGTATCGTCAGCTTCAGCAGCCGCGGCCCGGCGGATGGCCTGGTCAAGCCGGATATCTCCGCGCCGGGAGAATACGTGCGTTCAAGCGTACCCGGCGGCGGCTACGGCTACGCGGGTGGAACCTCGATGGCCGGGCCGCACGTGACAGGCGTAGTGGCGCTCCTTTGGTCGGCAGACCCGGCCCTCATCGGCGATATTGACGCGACGGAGAGACTCATTTGCCAGACGGCGGTGCCCAAGCCGGTGGAAAACGTCTGCACGGTCGCGGACGAGGTGCCGGAGGGACCGTTCTCGTCGCTGCTCTCTGATTCCGTCTGCGCCTGCGGCGGCGTGACCGGCGTGCCCAACGACGTCTACGGGTGCGGGTTCATTGACGCTGGGACCGCCGTGGAAGAGGCGTTGAGACCCTAAGGGTTTCAGAAACCCCTAGGGTCTTGGCGTTTACGTGTAAAAAGCGATGCCGACCGTTCCCGGCCCGACGTGGGCGCCGATGACGGGACTTACCTGGGTGCGGTAAACTTTAGAGAGGCCAAACTGCTCCTTTGTTTGCCGGGCGATAGAATCCCCTTCTTCTGGAGCGTTCACGTCCAATATGGCCGCCTCGGCCATCTTTTTTCCACCCAGTTGTTCCCCCGCGATTTCCAACATCCGGGCGACCGCTTTGCGTTTGGTGCGCACCTGGGCCAACGGTTCGACCAATCCATCCTCGATTTGCAACAGGGGCTTGATGTTCAAAGCCGTTCCTAGGAGCCGTCTGGCTCCACCGATGCGCCCCCCCCGATGCAGGTACTCTAGCGTGTCCACCGTAAAAAAGACGTGTGCTCTATCACGCATAGCCTCGGCCACGGCGACCACCTCATCGAGGGACTTGCCGGCCGCTGCTGCTCTGGCGGCGGTCAGCACACAAAACCCCAAATCCATTGAGGTCGAAAAAGAGTCCACGACCCGGATGTTGAGGTCGGGTAACTGTGCCAGCGCCGCCTGCGCGTTAGGAACGGTGCCGCTGAGTTTCGAGGAGATAAAGATACCGACGACGCCATCGGCTCCGTCACTTGCCTGCCGGAAAAAATCTGCAAACTCCCCGGCCGAGGGCTGTGAGGTGGTGGGAAAGATTTTGGAGCCTTGCAGGCGGCGATAAAAAGTCTGCGGGTCTATGTCTACTCCGTCCCGGAAACGTTCGTCTCCCCAGATGAGCCACAGGGGAATGACCGGGATATCCAGTCCATCCAGAGCTTTGGCGGGGATATATGCCGTGCTGTCCGTCACTACTATGATTTTTTGATTACTCATGATTGCCTCCCTTTCCTTTTTTATGATGACAGATCTAGCTACCTGACACTTTGCAGCAGTTCGCCGGTTGAGTAGCCACGGAGTGGCGTATCGAAACCCAGAACTGCGCCAAAACGTGGTTTCGATACGGCTTTCAGCCACTTAACCGACGTTTTGGCTGTGTTTTTCAAAACTGTCAGGTGGCTAGATGACAGATTAGTATACGTAACATCTTATTTAACACCTGATTTGTGGATGGGATACGCTCGCGGAGAGGGAGGAGATGTCGTCACGTTAAAAACGTGACCTACATCTTCGTTCTTGGGGGAGCGCGACCATCCTGGTCGCCAGATGCCAGCAAGATGCTGGCGTTCCTTCACCTCACCCCCTACATCTTCGTTCTTGGGGGAGCGCGACCATCCTGGTCGC
>QMOE01000463.1 GCA_003648125.1 Chloroflexota bacterium | reverse complement strand
GCCTGCTCCTTCAATGGTGTCTGGTATAGAGTCGCCGTCTGCGTCACTGTCTAGGAAGTTAGGGATACCGTCCCCATCGGCGTCACCGGCTCCCTCGATGATGTCGGGGATGCCATCGCCGTCCGAGTCTCTCTCTCCCAAGAGGTTCACAGTTGCCTGCGCCTCATCCTCCGCACTTCCGCCCAACGTATCCTGGCCTTCTGCCGCGCCGGTGTAGGTGGTCGTCTCGGAGGGATTCACCGTCTCGTCGCAAGTCAGGCTCTGGCCGATCCCCAGTTCGGCGATGGAACACACCTCGTGGTCGTCGGAGGAGTTGCCGGGCGTGCCGTTGTCAGAGGTGATGACCACGTTGTAGAGCGTGGTGTCACTGCTGGTGTTGGTTGCCTTGTAGGTCAGCACCACCGGCTCGCCGGCGTAGACTTCGTTGGCGGAGGGCGTGAGCGTCAGTTCCAGGTCGGGGTTGAGGATGTCAGTGCTGACCGTGTCGCTGGCGTTGGCCGGGCCGCCCAGGTAAGAATCTGTGCCGGAGGCGGTGGCCGAGTTCACCAGCGGATCATCCGCCCCGGCCGGGATGGTGTAGGTGGCGTCGCAGGTGGCGGTTTCGTTTGGATCCAGCGTTCCCAGGTCACAGACCTCGCCGCCCAGCAGCGGATCGTCTATGATGACATTTTCCAGGGGAACATTGCCATTGTTGGTGGCGGTAAAGTCGTAGGTGATCGTATCTCCCTCGTGAGCCTGGGCCGGGCCGTTCTTTTCCAGCGTCAGGGAGGGTTCGGGATGGACGTTGCCCAGCCAGGCGTGGCCCACGTCGCCGGAACCGACCGTGACTGTTTGGGAGATGCCCGTCGTGGCGTACCATTCGTCCTGGAGGGTTTCCTGAACATAATAGTCACCGGCTGCGATGTCGGGCGGGTCGCGGTCGGGGTGGGAGCTAAAGATGTACGTGCCGTCTGCTCCCGTCACGCCCTGCATCTCGGCGATGTAGGAGCCATCCATTCGGTATAGTCGCAATTCCCATCCTGCCAGGGGAGGCTCGCCGGCGTCTGCGCTGCTGTCCAGATCATCGTCCTGGAAGGCGTGACCGACGATGACAGGGAGTTTGATCTGACCAAAGACGGCCGAGTAGCTGTCGCCGGTCTCTAGCGTAAACTCGAATTCTGTAGCCGTGGTGCTGTACCAGCCGGACTTTACCGTCTCCACCGCGCGGTAGTCGCCCGCGCTCAGGCCGGTGAAGTAGACCATGCCGTCGCTATCGCTAGAGTCGCTGTCAATCAAGTCCCAGGAGCCAGCGTTGTCTTTGTAGAGTGTGACTGTCCACCCTTCCAGCAACGGTTCGCCGGCGTCGTGCTCGCCATTCATATTGTAATCGTCATAGCTGAGGGTGGTGACGGTCCCGGTGCCGGTCCATCTGGCGACCGCGGAACCATGTACCAATCCGCTGGTCTCTTGCCCCAGGACCAGCTTTTGCTTGTTTTCCTCTGTGCCGACAAAGATGGTGCCTACCGGCAGGGACATCTCGGCGGAGGCCTCGATATTGGATGTCGTGTCGGGAGTATCGTGAGTGAGGGTGAAGGTGGCCTGGCCTTGCTCGTTGGTGGTGACAGTGTCGGTGCTCAGTGTGCCGACGTCGGCGCTCAAGCTGACCACCTGTCCGCTGACCGGCTCGTCGCCCCGGGTCACTGTGACGGTAAAAGCTTGGGTGGTGTTGATTGGGTTGACGGCGCTGGCCGGGGTGATGGCGACGCTGGGCGCATCGGCGGCGCAGGCATCCTCTGGCACAACGTTGATTATATCCCAGGCTCTTGCTCCGACCGCTGTATTTTCGTCTGGGAGCAGGCCGTCGGAAAAGTGCCAGACGGCCGCCTGGCGGGCGGCCATTTCGTTATAGCGGTCACTTAGGGATCCTGGAGCGCCATCGGGCCAGGGGGTATAGGTGATCAGCCGAGATGGATAGTGGGTCAGCAGCCATTTGACCCGGCAATCCATCTCCACGTCGCTGGCGACGAAAGTATCTCCTTTGGCAACGTGGTGCGGTATGTCGGTGCAAAAGACAGGGACGGTGGGACCATCGGTGAGCTCCATGTTGATGGTACCGCCCCATCCGCTCCAACTCTCTTCATTTAGTGTTCCCTTGACTTGCCGCAGAGAAGGGTAGTCTACTACTGTGCCTGTCTCTCCATCGGCCCAAACAATGGACGCGGAAAGCGCTAACCAGAGGATAATTCCCAGTACGGAAATGAATCGCAGTTTTTTCATTGTTCTTGCCTCCTATTCCTACCTATACTTGCCCCAATTATACTACGTCCCGGTTTGAATTGGGTTTGTAAAACAGCGCAACAGGTTTGAATTTGGTTTGAGAAATGGGATAGGCGATACTACAACAGCGCGATTGGGAAATCGCGGCTACGTCAACGGAGCACCAAATTCGTTGGAGGCGGCCCACAAACTGTATTGTTACTGGGGGGAAAAGCGGTAGCCTTTGCTGCGCTCAGTGAGGATAAAACGAGGTTTTTGGGGGTTGGGCTCAGTTTTTTGGCGCAAGTGCCAGATGTACCACTTGACACTCTCAGGCCCTGTCTCGGCCATGGAGCCCCAGATGGCGTCAAAGAGTATCCGGGCGGGAAGGATGCGTCCGGCTCGCTCCGCCATAAAGAGGAGCAAATTGTATTCAATGGGGCTGAGGGATACTTCCTGGTTGTGAGCGAACACTGTCTGCTCGGCGCGATTGATGATCAGGGCGCCGCCTCCGAACCGTAGGACGTCTGGCTGTTCGTGGGACATACGAGAGCGGCGGAGTTGCGCAGTCACTCTGGCTCCCAATTCGTCTATCTTGAATGGTTTAGCTAAATAGTCGTCCGCCCCGCCGATCAATCCTTGCACGATGTCGTTCACCGAATCTAACGCGGTCAAAAAGATGATCGGCACAGAGGAGGTCTGGCGCAACTGTCGGCAGACATCCCAGCCATCCATACCTGGCATCATAATGTCCAGGATCACCAGGTCGGGCGTGATTTGCGGAAAGAGTTTCAGCCCTTCCTCTCCGCTCGTCGCTGTGTGTATGGAAAACCCCAGCGGTTCTAGCGCCCGGCGTATCAGTTTTAGCAAGATTACGTCGTCGTCTATGACCAGGATTTTTTCGCCTGTGTTAGCAGTGTTTTCTGTTGCTGGCATAGAGTGTGCCTTTCACGGGTATAGTTGCCACTGGCGAATCCTGGAGTTCACTGCCGGACACTTTTTCAAAGAGGCCAAAATCAGTTACACAGAGAGCGCAGAGAAGGCACAGAGATACCTGTCTGCCGACAGGCAGGCACTGAGATGTTGAAAATTGG
>QMOE01000462.1 GCA_003648125.1 Chloroflexota bacterium | reverse complement strand
TGACCGACCGGCTGTGCGGACTGGCTGGAGAAGGCTGCACTCGGCTACACGCGGTGCACACCCTGGAGCGTGGGCTGGCGCTGGGGCAGCGGAGGCTGGTGCTGTCCCAGGGCCGCATCGTCTACGACGAACGCAGAGAGTCAATTGACCCAACCGCCTTTCCCGAAACCTATCGCGCCCTGACCACAAGCTACGTTTGACGTTTCACATCCGAGGCCAGCCTTGAACTTTATCCGTCAGGTATACGCCATCGTCGCCAAAGACATCGCCGCCGAACTCCACACGCGGGAGATGGTCAGCGCCATGCTGGTCTTTGCCGTGCTGGCGATGTTCATCTTTAGCTTTGCGCTCGACCTGCGGGGAGCGATGGCCCGCGCGGCGGCGCCGGGCGTGCTGTGGGCGACTGTGACCTTTGCCGGGACGCTGGGGCTGAGCCGTTCGCTGGCGCGGGAGCAACAGAGCGGCTGTATTGATGGCCTCATGCTGGCGCCGGTGGATCGCAGCGCCATTTACTTTGGCAAAGCGATAGGCAACCTGATCTTTATGGGGGTCGTAGAGATTGTCCTCCTGCCGCTCTTTTCCGCCCTCTTTAACGTGTCGCTCCTGCGTCCGGGGGTGCTGCTGGTGATGGCGCTGGGAACGGTGGGCTACGGGGCCGTGGGGACGCTGCTGGCGGCCATCGCCGTCAACACACGGGCGCGCGAGGTGATGCTGCCCGTCCTGCTCCTGCCGCTGGCAATTCCCGCCCTCATCGCCGCGGTCCAAGCCACCGCCGGGCTGGTGGATGGCGGGACGCTGGCGGACGTAGGCGGCTGGACACAGTTGTTGGTGGCCTATGACCTGGTCATCGTGGCTGTCTCAATGCTCACTTTTGGGTACGTGGTGGAGGAGTGAGCGTGAATTTACGAGTTGCGGATTGAGGAACAAGCAAATGAGAAAACCTGGGCCAGACTGGTTAGGAATTATTCTGGCGGGGCTGAGCGCCGTGGCCGTGCTCGCTGCGCTGGGGATGGTTTTCCTCTACGCCCCCCGCGAGGTCACGATGGGCGACGTGCAGCGCATCTTTTACTTCCACGTCGCCTGCGCCTGGGTGGGGTTCTTTGCCTTCTTTGTCACCTTTGTGGCCGGCATCGGCTACCTGGCGCGGGGGGAGCGACGCTGGGACATCCTGGCTCTCTCCTCGGTCGAGATTGGGTTGACCTTTATCACGATGGCGGTCGTCACAGGATCGCTGTGGGCCAGACCGGTCTGGGGCGCTTATTGGACCTGGGAGCCGCGCCTGACTATCTCGGCCGTGCAACTGCTCATCTACGTGGCCTATGGGATGCTGCGGACGGCCATTGAGAGTCCAGAGCGCAAGGCCCGCTTTGCCGCCGTCTACGGCATCGTCGCCTTCGTCACCGTGCCGCTTTCCTGGTTCGCCATCCGCTGGTGGCGCACCATCCACCCGGACATTCTGACGGGCGGAGAGGGAATGGCGATGACACCGCGCATGGTACAGACTTTGTTGACGTCAATAGCGGCGTTCACGTTACTCTACGTGACCCTGCTGCGCCAGCGGGTGCGCTTGGAACGAGCCGCCGACGCCCTGGCCCGTCTGCGACTGCGGGCGGAAAACGAGAAAGGAATCTAAAATGCCAATCTATCTGGTAGCCGCTTATGCCGTCTTTTGGGCGTTTACCTTTGCGCTGGTTTTCTCCATCTGGTTCCGCCAGCACAAGCTGGAGCAAGAGATCGCCGCGCTGGAAGCACGGCTGGGGGAAAGCAGGCAGAACGAAGGAAATATCGGGTAGCTGCCTATCAGTAGAACTGGTCTGAAGGCCGGGGTTTATCGCCTCAGGCATTGCTGCCTGTGTTTTTTGCCTCCGGTTGTACTGGGACATCTACGATAACCACTGTACCATGGCCCACTTCTGATCGAATCACGAGCGTTCCGTCCAGCGTTCGTGCCCGCTCGTACATACCGATGAGGCCCAATCTGCCCGATGAAACCAGGTCCCCTATTCTATCTGGAGCGTTGAACCCGCGCCCGTTGTCTTCGATGCTTATCCGCACCTTGCCTGGGCAAAACTTGACCTGCACTATCACTCGGGAAGCCTTAGAGTGTCGCCTGACGTTGCTCAGGGCTTCTTGAACGACGCGGAACAGCACCAGTTCCTCCTCAGGTGTGAGCCGCCGCGCCTTACCGGATACTCCTAGTTCTGCCTCTATTTCATCCTTTTCCCTCAGGTCATCGGTCAACCCTTCCAGCGTCGCTACTAACCCCAAGTGATCTAGTGTGGGAGGGCGCAGGTCTTGGACAAAACGACGTGTATTTCTCAGCGTGTCGCCGAGCAATTTCTGCAGCGATTCTATGTGCGGCGTGGCAGTTTCTGGCAGTTGCTCAGCCAGAGTAGCTAACACCTCCAGACGACGCGAGATAACGATTAGCATCTGAATCGTCTCGTCGTGAAGTTCACGGGCGATACGCTTTCGCTCGCTCTCTTGAGCCTGGGTGATCTTTTGGATGTAAAAGCGCAAATTTTCATAGAGGCGCGCGTTCTCAATCGCAATGCCGGTTTGACGCCCTATGCCGGTGAGGATAGCGACGTCCCGGTCGGAAAAATGTTTCGCCTCTCCCAGGCTAACGAGTGTCAACGTGCCAAATGAATGATCGCCGCTCACGATGGGCACCGCCACCACGCTGGTGACCCCTGCCTCGGTGAAGGCAGGGACGGCGACAGGGTGAGCATAATAGTCCTCAATGACGATAGGGCAACCGGTGGTCATTACCTCTCCAGCTGCTCCCTTCCCCTTGGGTATAGACACACGGGCTAGCCCCTGGGGCAGGTTGTGAAGGTACTGGTAATGGAGAGTCTCTTTCCCCTGGTCAAACAGCGCGATGCCCCCTCCGTCCGCACCTATCAACTCCTCGGCGATTTGAAGCACTTTGGGCAGGATCCTGTCCAACTCCAATTCCGAGGTGATTCGCTCCACCACTTCATTCAATTGTTGTTGGGTTCGCAGTTGCCGTGCGACATCCCGGTGCAACTGGGCATTTTCGACGGCTACGCCGATCTGGTTGCCGATGGCTGTGACAAGTTCCAGTTCTTCCGGCAGGAACTGGCGCAAATCCCGGGTGGCGACGGCTAGTACGCCTTGAACTTTGCCCTTGGATTTTAGAGGAATGACGATTTGAGCCCGCAGCCCTTCTCGCCGTACGGCTAACTTGGCCAGACGATAATCTCGGGAAGAGTCCTGTATCACCATCAACTCTCCCGATTGAGCGACCCGGCCGCAGAAACCCTCGCCCAGTTTTAGCCGGTCTAACTCTGCCACCGATTCACTCGACAG
>QMOE01000461.1 GCA_003648125.1 Chloroflexota bacterium | reverse complement strand
TATGGGCGTTCTTCGAACCTCCCAAAGCAAAAGCGCACCCAACGCCGGGAGGGCTAGCAGCCACTGCGCCAGGCCCAGGTTGTACCGGTACTGAGGGGCCGTCGCGCCCAGGTCGAGAGTGCGCGAGGAAACAAATAGTTCGCCCAGCGAAAGAAAGTTTTCACGAAAATCAAAGTGGCCTGGACCGACGACCTCTAGTTTGACGGCGCCGCGCTCCAACAACGCCGGAAACCAAAAAAAGGCAATGATGGCCGCTGCCAGGGCAAACGCCAGCCCCCCCCACCCTGCCCGCCTGCGCCCTGTGCCGGACGCGACCTCCCATATCCAGTAAAACAGCAAGAGAACAGCGGCTACCAGGCCCATCAGGTTATGGCTGAACACAAGCGCCGCCAATGTCAGCACGCGCCCCAGCAGCGCCCCTCGCCCCCCCACCCCACCCATCAGGCGATGGAAGAAGTAAAAGACCAGTGGAAGCAAGCAAATCGCAAAGTGCTCTGCCAGGTCACCGCGAGCGTGCGGGTCAATGAAAACGATGTAGGGGGCAAAGACGAAGGAAGCAGCGGTCAATACCCCTGCCGCAGGGCCGAACAATTCACGCCCCAGCAGGTAGGCTCCCAACGAGGCGACGAGAAGGCCCAGAACGAACACGGCCTTGACCCCGCCCACGATGTCCACACCCGGTAGCAGGTCGAACAGATTAGCCAGGTAGTAAGTCAGCGGGGCATAATAGTTAAAGATGGGATAGCCGTAGCCAAAGTAAAAGTCGGGGGCCCAGCGCGGGTAAAAGGCGCCGGCACGGAGAGTGTGTCCCAACTCGGCGGCGCGGTAGACGTGGAGTTCAGCGTCAGTCTGGTGCGGGAGGCCGGGCCGGGTGAGGAAGGGAGCAGATGCGACGAGAGCCAGTGCCAGAACCAGAATGACAAATAGCGAATTGCGCGGCAGTTGAAACTGCACCAACGACTGCAAAGTCGGCCTTCGCCGACTGATTTTAACCTGCGAAGGCAGGTTTCGCAGTCGCCGCGACTTGCAGTCGCCGGACTGCGTGGTCACGAATTGCGAATTATGCATAGCCGGAAATCAAACATAGCAGTCAGCCGTCGCGAACTGCTAACGGCTGACTGCTGCGGCCAACATAGCCTGTCATTCTGAGCCGGAGCGCAGCGGAGGCGAAGAATCTCGACTTGGACAGACAGTTTGGGCATTATAACGTGAGATTCTTCGCTTCACTGCGTTCCGCTCAGAATGACACTGGGATGGCAATTTTTCTGGAACAGCCTAACTGCCGACCACTAACTCGGGTATCTGCTCCGGGTGCTCGGCCACCGGCACGCCGACGGCCTCGAACGCGGCGATCTTCTCCGCAGCGGTGCCGGCGCCACCCTGGATGATGGCTCCAGCGTGGCCCATGCGCTTGCCCGGCGGCGCGGTGCGTCCGGCGATAAAGGCCACCACCGGCTTGGTCATCCGCTCGGCGATGAACTGCGCGGCCCGCTCCTCATCGCTGCCGCCGATTTCACCAATGAGCACTATTCGTTCGGTCAGCGGATCGTTCTCGAACATTTCCAGCACGTCAACAAAGGTCGTGCCGATGATAGGGTCGCCGCCGATGCCGACGCAGGTGGTCTGGCCGATGCCCTGCACGGTGAGCGCGTAGACCACCTCGTAGGTCAGCGTGCCGGAGCGCGAGACGACACCTACGGGGCCAGGGATCGCAATGTGACCGGGCATGATACCGACCTTGGCCTCTCCAGGGGAGAGCAGTCCGGGGCAGTTGGGGCCTACCAGCCGCGTCCCTTTCTGGTCCAGATAGGCACGCACGCGGATCATGTCCAGCGTGGGCAGACCCTCGGTGATGCAGACGACGAGCGGGATACCGGCATCGGCCGCCTCCAGGATAGCGTCGGCGGCGAAGCGGGCCGGCACGTAGACGACGGAAGCGTTGGCCCCGGTCGCCTCCACCGCCTCGGCGACGGTGTCAAAGACGGGCACCCGGCCATCGCAGGCCCGTTGCCCACCCTTGCCGGGTGTGACGCCGGCCACGACCTGCGTGCCATATTCGATCATCTGCAAACTGTGGAACTCGCCCTCGCGCCCGGTGATGCCCTGCACGAGAAGCCTTGTGTTTTTGTCAACTAGAATACTCATTATTATCCCTCCCTACCGTGAACGTTGTGGATAGTAGCGCGTCAGCCACGGAACTCGATCAAAGTCGCGATCGTTGGAAGCAATGGCCATCATACCCAATCTATGCATCACAGACAAGTGGCAGGCATCCCGAGGTAACAACCCGTAGGCTTCCATATAAGTCCCTATGCCAAGAACATCATCAGAAGCCACCTCCACCAATCGCGTCATTGCAGCCATACGTTGTACAACCTCAATCACTTTGGAACCAAGCGTCTTGACAATCTCTGGATTCCGCTTGAGATAAGCAACAGCGCCTGAGGTAACCCGGAATTTCTCCTCCAGGCCGACTTTCAACGCTACGAAAGCCACTTCATCCACCGTCAGCGATGAAGTGAGCACCTCGAACTCTCCGCGTGCTGCACGTCCAAAAAATTCCATGCAGGCAGGCCCCAGACGAAAGTTGCCCAACGCGATGAACAAGAAAATGTTGGACTCGACGTAGATTCTATCACCCTCGAAATCACTCAGAGGTTTTGGCATCCAGATATACTCCCAATTCTTCGTAGGCCTCCACACGCAGTTGCTCAACGTCTTTATTTGAACGCAACATTCCCCATAGAGACTTGGCAGGGTTGCGCACGATCTCCAATCGAGACGGTTCAACCCGCACGATCACTTGCTCGTCAAATTGGAGCCCCGCCTGAGCAAGCCACTGGCGCAAAGTTTTCATAGTCAACATACAAGTGCCCGCTGTAGCCATCTTCTCCCTCCTATACCACCAGATTTCCCTTCGCTACCATCACTGCCTTTTGCGCCGCCTCGGCCAGCGTGGCCGCGGTCAGCATTTCGTACTCTGATTGCTCCAGCAGTGCCCGCCCCTCCGCCTCGTTCGTCCCCACCAGCCGGACGACCATAGGGACGCTGGGCTTGATCTCGTCGAGCGCGGTCAGGACACCCCGGGCCACCTCGTCGCACCTGGTGATGCCGCCAAAGATATTGAACAACACTGCCTTGACATTAGGGTCGGCCAGGATGAGGCGCAACGCCGTCGCCACTCGCTCGGCCTGGGCCCCACCGCCAATGTCGAGGAAATTGGCCGGAGCGCCGCCAAAGTGCTTGGTGATGTCCATCGTCGCCATCGCCAGCCCGGCCCCGTTGACCATGCAGCCAATCTCGCCGTCGAGTTGGACGTAACTCAGGCCAGCCTG
>QMOE01000460.1 GCA_003648125.1 Chloroflexota bacterium | reverse complement strand
TAACCTGTTTTCACGTTTTTCATACGCGCTCAATTACTCCGCTGCCCCAATCCCGCAACAACTGCACGAACAGGCGCACGCCCACGCCGGTGGCCCCTTTCGGCGTGTAGGGATTGCGCTCCTTATCGCTCAGGGCCTTGCCCGCGATGTCCAGGTGCGCCCAGGGCATCCCTGTGGCGAACTTGCTCTGGAAAAAGGCCGCCGTGATGGCCCCGGCGGGCCGCCCCCCCACGTTTTTCACGTCGGCCACATCGCTCTTGAGCTGCTCGCCGTACTCCTCAAACAGAGGCAGCTCCCACACCTTCTCCGCCGTTTTCCCGCCGGCGGCCTTGATGCGCGCCACCAGATCGGGGTCGCTGCCCATCAGCCCGCTGGTGATCTCCCCCAGGGCAACCACGCACGCGCCGGTGAGAGTGGCGATGTCCACCACCGCCTGGGGCTGATAGCGTTGCGCGTAGGCCAGGGCATCGGCCAAGATCAGGCGGCCCTCGGCATCGGTGTTGATCACCTCGATGGTCAGCCCGGAGAGCGACTTCAGTACATCGCCCGGCTTGATGGCCCGCCCGCTGGGCAGATTCTCCGTGGCCGGCATCAGGCCCACCACGTGCAAGGGGACGTCCAAAGCCGCCGCCGCACGCAACGCGCCCATCACCGCCGCCGCCCCGGCCATGTCGGATTTCATAGCCTCCATGTGCTCGCTGGGCTTGATGCTGATCCCTCCCGAATCAAAAGTGATCCCCTTGCCCACCAGGACAATCGTGTCTAAATCGCGCCCGGCGTCGTGCTCCAGAATGACGAACTTGGGCGGCTGCTCCGACCCCTGAGCGACGCCCAGCAGCGCGCCCATCCCCAGTTCCGCCATCTGCTCGCGGTTGAGCACCTGGCAATGCAGCCCGAAGTCCGCCGCCAACTGCTGCGCAGTCTCAGCCAACACCGTGGGCGTAGCGTAGTTGGCCGGCTGGTTGACCAGGTCACGGGTCATGCTCACCGCCTCGGCGATGGCCTGCCCCGTCCGCGCCCCTCGCTCGACCACGGGCACCTTCTCTTCACTGAACTCGACCAGAGTCACGGCCTCGACATCGGGACGTTCGTCCTCGTCGGGTTCAGTCTTGTGCTGGCGGAAGCGGTACAGGGCCAGGATTGTGCCCTCGACCATGGCCTGGGCCGCGTCTTCCAGATCAAGCCCCGCCCGGCCTCCGCCATGGACGATGGTGCTGAAGCGGGTGATGCCCAGGTCACGGGCCTTCTTCGCTGCCGCGCCCGCCGCCTGGCGCACGCCGTCCAGATCGAATTTTTCCTCCTTGCCCAGGCCGATGATGAGCACGCGCTGGGCCGGGATCGGCACCGCAGGATACAACACCGCCGTCTCGTTGCGCTTCCCACGGAAGTCGCCCGCGGCAACGAGGGCGCGAATCTGCCCGCCGAGGGCCTTGTCCACCGCGCCAGTAGCCCCGCCCGGTTCGGTCACCCCCTCGAACAGGTTGACCACGATGAGTGGCGCATCCTCCGCCTGAATACCTCCCGCTTTTACTTGAATTTCCATTGCCCCTCCCCCTTTCTTTCTAAAAAGGTGCCCGGCACTTGAAAATAGTTTCAAGATGGCACTTTTTGCAGAAAAAAGTGCCGGGCACCTCACCAAACCGCATCCACGTCGGGCCACGGGCCCGACCTACTCGCCGAAATTGCTCTCCACCAGAGCCTGCAACGCGGCCACAGCATCGTCCTCGTCCGGCCCCTCGGCGCGAACAGTGATCACCGCCCCCTGCCCTGCCGCCAGCCCCAGGACGGACAGGATGCTTTTGGCGTTAGCGGTATGGCTATCCTTGGTAACCTGGATGTCCGATTTGAAGCGGCCCGCCGTTTTTACGAAGAGGGCCGCCGGCCGGGCGTGTAGCCCGACTTCGTGTTGAACCGTCAGTGTGATTTCTCTCATGTTTATTGTGTCACCGTGATTTTGCGCAGACCACGAGGGTGATCCGGGTCAAAACCCTTGACCAGGGTCAGATGATAGGCGAAGAGCTGGCCGGGAACGATGCACAGAATCGGCGATAGCCACTCCGCCACCGACACAGGCAGCCACAACGGGGTCTTGGCCAATGCCAGAGCTTCGTCTTGATCAGAGATGACGATCAGTTCAGCCCGCCAATCCTTTTGCAAACTGCGCGCCAGAGCCGTCACTTCGTCGTACACCGCGCCATGGGGGACGATGACGATCACCGGAAAGCCACGCTCGACGATGGCGATGGGCCCGTGCACGAAATCGGCGGAGGAGTAAGGCGCGGCCACCACGTAAGTAAGCTCCTTGAGCTTGAGCGAAAGTTCGTAAGCCGTGGCGTAATTGTACCCCCGGCCCAGCACCACGCACTGCTCCATGTAGCGATATCGTTCCGCTGCCAGTTGCACCACCTCGCTCAAGGTCAGGGTCTTTTCCACTGCGTCGGGTATGGCCCGCAGCTCAGCCAGCCGCGTCTCGTCCCCGGCCAGCGAGGTAGCGAGCAGGGTCACGGCCACGAGCTGGGCAGTGTAGGTCTTAGTGGCGGCGATGCTCCGCTCCACGCCGGCGTGGCAGGGCAGGACGTGCTCAGCCGCCTGAGCCAGGGGTGACCCGGCCTCGTTGGTGATGGCCAGGGTCAGCGCACCCTGCTCCCGCGCACTACTCACCACGCTGATGATGTCCGGCGATTCCCCCGACTGGGAAATGCCAATCACCAGCGCATCCTTCAACTGTGGCGGCGAGCGGTACATGGTGAACAGCGAGGGTGTGGCCAGAGCCACCGGCAGATGGTTCAGAGTACCCAGCAGGTACTTGGCGTACAGCGCGGCGTGGTCGGAACTGCCCCGTGCAGCGATGACCACATAGGACACTCGTCGCTCACGGACGAGGGCCGCGATCTCTGTTGCGTTTTCCCCCTCGGACTCGATCAGCGTGCGCAGTACCTGCGGCTGCTCAAAAATCTCGTCGTGTAAGAAAGACATGGTTTCACCTCCCCCTTGTTACCCGAGCACATTCGGAAGCGTGAAGACAGGCCCCGTTTATAGGGTTCTTTACCTGCCAATGAGCCGTGCTACGTGTTGCGTGTTGCGTATTGGGTCTGGCTCTGTTCCTACCGAGCCAAATTGCATCGGGTATAAACTTCCAACAACTGTCGGGCGGCCCGTCCCCAGGTGAACTCCCGCGCACGGGCCAGCCCCCGGTGCACCATCTCACGGCGCAGGTCGCCATCCTCTAACACGCGCCCTATTGCCGCCGCCAGGCCCTCCACGTCCGCCGGCTCGACCATCAACCCCGCGTCGCCGACGACCTCCGGCAATGAGGAAACGTTAGACGTGACCACCGGCG
>QMOE01000459.1 GCA_003648125.1 Chloroflexota bacterium | reverse complement strand
GCTCTACCTCCTCCTTGCTGAGGAGGGCGCTGGAGGCGAAGCCCCAGGCTCCCTCGGCGATGACGCGCACGCCGAAGCCATGATCCTCTATCTCGCTCAACGCTTCGACTACGCCGTTCTTGACGCCGACGGTCTGCTCTCGACGCTCAACGATGCGCACGTCGGCGTAGGTCGCGCCGCGCGTGTGCGCTGTATCTAATGCCAGGTCGGCTAACTCTCTCAAGGTGCACCTCCGTGGTCACAATGAGCCGATTATGCCACCAAGCGGCCAGTTTGTCCAGTGCTGGTACTGCAAGACAAGATGATTCTTGCCCTATCAACTGGCCGGCCACAGCGGCACGGTGAACAAGATTACGGTGATCAGCACGATCAGCCCGGTCAACCCCCAGGCCAGGACGTTGGTCACGCGGCTGTTGCGATGCTCCCCCATCAGATGTCTGTCGTTGGCCAATCGCAACATCAATACCAGAAGCACGGGGAGCAGGATGGCGTTGAGCGTTTGCGAAAGCCACATCAGCGGGAACAGCGGCACGCCCGGCAGCAGCACTAGTGCCGCGCCTAACACGACCACGGCGGTGTAGAGTCCATAGAAAACCGGGGCTTCCCTCGGTCGGTTATCCGTGCCCCGCTCCCAGCCGAAGGCCTCGCACATGGCGTAGGTCGTTGACAGCGGCAGCACCGACGCGGCCAGCAGTGAAGCGCCCAGCAGTCCCACGCTGAACAGGTATTTGGCCCACGGTCCGGCCAGCGGGGCCAGCGCCAGTGCCGCCTGTTCCGCCGTCTCTACCTGAATGCCGTGGACAAAGAGTGTCGCGGCGGTGCAGATAACAACGAAGGCCGAAATGATGTTGCCGAAGGCCACGCCCGTCACCACGTCCAGCCTGGTGTAGCGGTACTCTTGCGGCGTCACCCCTTTGTCCACGATGGAGGCCTGCAAGTAGACGCAGCCCCAGGGGGTGATGGTCGTGCCGAGCGTCGCCAGCAGAGCCAGCACATAGTCCGTCTCGAGGTGAAAAGCGGGCGTGACCGCCCGTCGCAACACCACGTCCCACGGAGGGCGCACCAGGAAGGCACAGACGACGTAACTCAGAGAGGCCAGACAAAGGGCCAGGAGAAACTTCTCCACCCGTGAATAAGAGCCACGGGTGACGAGTAGCCAGACCAGGAGCGCGGCGGTGGGCACTGCCAGGTAGCGCGAGATACCCAGCAGTTCCATCCCGGCCGCGATGCCGGCGAACTGGGCCACAGTAGTGCCGAAGTTGGCCAGAAGCAAACAGAGCATGGCAAAGGCGGTCACCTTGACACCAAACCGTTCGCGGATCAGGTCAGCCAACCCCTTGCCCGTCATGGCCCCCATGCGGGCAGCCATCTCTTGCACCACCATCTCGCCCACTGTGACCGCCAGAATCATCCACAGGAAGGCATAGCCGTAAGTCGAACCGGCCATCGAGTAGGTGGCGATGCCTGGCGCGTCGTTATCGGCGCTGGCGGTGATCAACCCTGGTCCGATGATGGCCAGGTAAAAAAGCGCTCGCTGCACGGCTCGCTTCGCACCAGCTTTCAAGGTCATCTTCGTTCTCCACTTTGGCTCTAGAAAAAGCGCGGCAGGCGCTTCTTCCAGGCGGTGGGGATGAAGGCGTCAATCGCATCGTCCACGGTGACGATGCCGTGCAACACACCTTCCTCGTCCACGACCGGCACAGCCAGCAGGTCGTACTTGGCGACCAGGTGCGCCACCTCGCGCTGCGGCGTGTAGAGATCCGCCGTCACCGGTTTGGTCTCGGCCACATTGGCCAGTGGCACCTCCGGCGCGCACATGACCAGGTCGCGCAGGCTCAACACACCTTTCAGGCGGCCCGCCTGGTCGGTGATGTAGATGTAATAGAGCGCCTCGTCCTCCTGCGCGGCCTCAGAACGGCGCAGGTAGTCCAGCGCCTGCCCGGCGGTGAGCCCCTCGGGGACAGTAGCGAACTCGGTGGTCATGATGCCGCCGGCGCTGTCTTCGGGGTAGGCCAACAAGCGACGCACGTCCGCGGCGTCTTCCTCCTCCATCAGTTCCAGGAGACGCCTGATGGTTTGTTCAGGCAGGTCGGCCAGCAGGTCAGCGGCCTCGTCGGGCCCCATCTTCTCGAGAATGTCGGCGGCGCGCTCCGGCTTGAGGTGGTTCAGCACGGCCACCTGCAACTCGGCTGGGCTCTCTTCCAGCGTGTCGGCCAGTGTCTCATCGTCCAGGGCTTCGATCAGCGCCTGACCGGTGCGCCGGTCCAGGTCGCTGACGATGGCGGCGATGTCGGCCGGGTGGAGTTTGCCGATGCGTTCCCGCGACACGCGCAGGCGGATGGGGGCGTCGGCCTGGAGTGGGGCCACATCTTCCCAGGGGATGACGGCTTCGGGCGGCCGGCGCCGCAAGGCGGAGAAGAGGGCACGGATCGGATGTTCCACCCCCAGACGGCGCAGCAATCCCATCGTCCCCACGTCGGCCCCGACCAGGCAGAGGTGCTCCCCCACTCTGGCCAGTTGCAGGTCGTTGACCCGCACCACGCGCCGTCCGTCCACGTCTACGATTTGCCGGTCGAGCACCTGGCGGGCCAGCCACAGTTCGTCGCCCTGGGGTTCGTAGGGCGACAGTTTGGACCGCTCGGTTGTAAGCAGGATGGAGGGGCGCAGCCAGCCCACCTGCTCCGCCGCGATGAAGCGGGGAGCGTCGGCCCCGTCCCGGAGCGCCAGCGCACATACGAGGGGAAAGGGTTGCCCCACACCTCTCACCAGCACGTCCACGCAGCGCCCGACGCGCTCACCCTGCGCATCCCAGATTGGTTTCTTCTGAATTTCGCTGAGAAAAATGGGAGGCATGTCGTTTCTCCTTTCCTCTGCCGCCTCTTCCACTGGCGACGGGCAAGCGAAAAGCCGCAGACCAGGCTGCGGCTTTCTCAGGTGCACGGGTTGAGATCACCGGTCAGTCTGCTCCGCCCATTGGGGATAAGAACAGATTGGTACTGAACGGACTATCAGGGTCGCTATCCAGACTATCGGTATCCATACGTACTTTCACACACTGATCGTAACCATCACGCGTTTCCAGGCCAGGATTAAATTATACCTCAGATGGGACGGCTGGCAAACCTGCCCACATCCTCCATCGGATGGGAAGAGCGTCATGTCCGGCATCACGGCTTCGCCCATCTGCAATCCCACTCTACCGTGAATCCTCTCTTGACAAAAATCAAGTCATATGTTATAATTTTTCACAAATGACTTAATTTTTTTAAGGAGGATGCGATGTACCCTGTCCCAACCGAATGTCCTGTCTGCCACGACACCCTGCTGGTCACTCGGCTGGTCTGCCGC
>QMOE01000458.1 GCA_003648125.1 Chloroflexota bacterium | reverse complement strand
CGGCTTCAGCCGTCCAAAAGGCTCAAAAGCGGCTAAAGCCGCTACTACGAACCCCCATATCTAGCGCCTTTATTGTTGCCTACCCCAAGATGTGGGCATTCTGAAAATTTGCCAGACTCCAGACGGTTTAATTAGAGTGTGTTTCAAATGAGTTGGGTAGGCGCGCTTTCCATAGCGCGCGGTATGGAAACCGCGCCTACTTTTAACCGAAATGAAACGCACCCGTTTAATTAAGCGCCGTCGGTTGAGTAGCGGAGACGCACGCTTTTCGTGTCGGAGCGTATGTTTCGACAGGCTCAGTACAAGGGTTTCGATACAGCCCTTCGGGCCTACTCAACCAGCGCTCACTTTCTTAACTAAACCGTATTGAATTTAAATCTGTGGTGACTGCTCAGCCATAGTCCAAATCAGGATTGCCTGAGTAGTACAATCTCAAGTGTTCACTTTTCCTCTGACCAAACCTGGGGTACAATGGTATCTGCCTCGAAAATAGACTCAACTTTGTAGGTCACGCTTGTAGCGTGACGGATCAGAGTCGTCACATTTTTAACGTGATCTGCATTTTCATCCTTGTTCGTCGTTAGTCCAGCCGAACGGTGCGGTTCAGCCTGTCATCCCAAAAGGGGCTCCAAAGGGAAAGCTAATGAAACCAGAAACCCAATTCACGCACGAAACATACCTTTCCCCCTTTACTTGGCGCTATGGCTCCGCCGAGATGCGCGCTATCTGGAGCGAGGTATACAAGCGGCGACTCTTTCGCCGCGTGTGGGTCGCGCTGGCCGGGGCACAACATCGGGCCGGCCTGGTCACGTTTGAGCAACTGGCTGACTTGCGGGCGCATCAAAATGACGTGGATATCGTCCGCGCCACCGAGATTGAGGCCGAAATCCACCACGATCTGATGGCCGAAATTCGCACCTTTGCCGAGCAGTGTTCCATCGGCGCGCCCGTGATCCACCTGGGGGCCACCAGCGCCGATATCGAGGACAACGCTGACGTGCTACGTATCCGCGACGCGCTCGACCTGTTGCTGAAGCGGCTGCATGTGCTCCTGACAGACCTGGCCGACCGCATCAAGGCTCACGCCGACCAGGTCTGTATGGGCTACACCCACATCCAGCCTGCTGAGCCAATCACCGTCGGCTACCGATTGGCGACCTACGGGCAAGACCTGCTGGAGGACTATCACGAACTGCACCGCCTGCGTGAGCATCTGCGGGCCAAGGGGATGAAGGGGGCAGTGGGCAGCGGAGCATCTTACGAGCGGGTGTTAGATGGCAGTGGGATATCCCCCGCCGAGATGGAGGCGCTGGTGATGGATGAGTTGGGGCTGGAAGCCTTCCCCGTCGCCACCCAGGTCTACCCACGCAAGCAGGACTATTATGTCTTGACGGCACTGGCAGGGCTGGCGGCCTCGTTCTATCGCTTTGCCTTTGACCTGCGGTTGTTGCAATCGCCGCCCTTTGGGGAGTGGAGCGAGCCGTTCGGTGCCAAACAGGTAGGTTCCTCGGCGATGCCCTTTAAACGCAACCCCATCAACGCGGAAAACATTGACAGTCTGGCTCGCTACGTCGCCGCCCTGCCCCGCGTGGCCTGGGACAACGCTGCCCACTCGCTGCTGGAGCGCACGCTGGATGATTCAGCCAACCGCCGGATCGTCCTGCCGGGTGCGTTTCTGGCGAGCGAGGAGATCGTGCGCCGTGCTCAACGTCTCTTGCGCGGATTGAACATTCACGAGGAGGCCATTACTCGCAACTTGGCTGCCTACGGTACATTCGCTGCCACCGAGCGGTTGCTGATGGAATTGGTAAAAGCCGGGGCTGACCGCCAGGCGATGCATGAGGTAATCCGCAAGCACGCGATGGCTGCCTGGCAGAAGGTGTGGGCCGGGGAGCCAAACCCGTTGGCCGACCGTCTGGCCGCTGACCCGAAAGTGCTGCAGTACGTAGACGCCAGCCGCGTACGCGAGTTGCTCGACGCCACCGGTCACATTGGTGATGCGGCGGAGCGAGCGCGGCAAATGGCAGATGCGATCCGTATAGCCCTGGGAACATAGGTCGCAGATTGCTAATCTGATCTACCCCTCAACACCACCCCAACCAGCAGCAAACTTACGCCTACCAGCAGCAACACAGTCGTCATAGTCAACGGAATGATTTTTCCGCTCTCTGGCAGGAGGCTCACCACAGTCACCGTCGCATCGTCGTACGTATCGCCCACAGAGCCGACGTTCCTGATCACCGTGCCCGGAGCCACATCGGCGCGTACCTGCGCTACGATAGTGACGCTGGCGCACTCGCCCGGCAGCAGGGCGCCCAGTTCCGCCCGCATCCCGTTGCCCTCCACCACCACTTGGCCCTGCGAGGCGGACGCGCTCACCAGCGTCAGTTCGGGAGGAAGAGCGTCGCTGACGATGACGCTGGCGGCAGTGCCATCTCCCTCGTTGCACACCTGAATGGTGAAGATAACCTGCCCGCCCGGCAGTACCTCGGTCGGGCTGGCCGATTTGATGATGACCAGGTGTGGAGTGGGCCCCGTCGGATCAGAAGGCGCCGGGGTAGGCGCGTTGGGGATGGGCGTGCCGGAGGGGGTGGGTGTGTCGGGGGGTACGGGTGTGTCGGGGGGAAGAGGCGTGGAAGTGAAGCCGAGCGTCGAACCCGATACAGCGACCGGTTGCCCAAACAGAAACGTCAAAGCCAACAACGCAGCCACAGTGAGATGAACGATTCCCGCTATTGTGAGTATTTTCGCTTTCATTGTCGTAATCTCCTTCCGCTAATGCGCCCCAGGAACCAGGTTTTTTGAAAAACCTGGCTTGACCCTACTGAAAAAAACTAGGAATTTCACCACAGAGACACAGAGATTTTAAACTTGATCTTTAAAAAATCAACAAATTTTTCCGTGTCCTCTGTGTCTCTGTGGTTAGACGACTTTTTTCAGGCGAGTCTTGGTTTCTCTTCTCACTAACCACCCCGCATCACGAGAGGCAGGAACAACTCATCCGTCCAGGGTACCACGGTCATGTAGAGATCCATCGCCGGATCGCCCAGGAGGATGTACGTATCGTGTAGGTCCAAGTTGCGGCTATCCAGGCCCAGCTTGGCATATCCGATGACCGGCCCCAGCTCGGTGACGCCGCTATCGAAAACGGCGTAAAAGAACCGCTCGCGCAAGTTCTTGTGGCCCGAATCTAACCCCAGCGTGGTGTTGCCCCAGGTGGCGACCGCCCCGCCGCCCGCCAGACGCAACAAACTCTCGTCCAGCGTCTCGTTATTGGGGTAGGCAAAACGACTGCTGTAACAGGTTGCCTCCACAAACACCGGCAGCGCGCCGCCGTTATGCAAATTTG
>QMOE01000457.1 GCA_003648125.1 Chloroflexota bacterium | reverse complement strand
GAGCCGCCAACGCCTGCCCGAACACAAAACGGGCGCTGACGTCGCGGGGGGCAAGGGCCGCAGCCCGTGATATGGCGCGCTCCGCCGAGGGAGTATCCTGCCACAGGCCGTAGACAGCGGCCAGGTTGTAGTACGCCTGTCCGGCGAGGGGGTCCCACGCCAGCGCGGTCTGGAACGCCCGCCCGGCCTGCACTGCCCACTCCGTCCGCTGCTCCGGTGCCACGTTCGGCGCCAGCAGCGCGCGGTCGAGGAGCACAGAGCCGGCGTTGTTATACACCAGCGCAGCGACGAACGAGCGCAACGGCCAGAGCAGGAGCAGGGCCAGCCCAATCACGGTCAACGCCTGGCCCGATAAAATGGACTGGTGTGCATGTTTCCACGCGCTCATAGTTTCACGTCTACGGAATCCGAATCTCCTGGCCCGCCTGCAATCCGTCCACAACCTCCGTCTCGGTGTCGTTCGTGATCCCGGTGTGAATCTCGACTCGCTTGACCTCGCTCCCTTCCCCGGCCAGTTCCACGTACTCTTGCCCGCCGATGGTCAGGATGGCCTGGGTGGGGATGAGCAGCACGTTCTCTTTTACTCGTCCCGTGATGGTGACGTCCGCGCCCATGCGCATGATGGGTGGTACGTCCTGCCCCCGGTCGAAGGCGATCGTCACTTTGTAAGCGTCCTGGCCCTGCCACGTGGCGGTCTGGTTGGCGACCTGCAACACGGTCCCAGAGTATACCTGGTCAGGATAGGCGTCGAGGCGGATCGTCGCCGCCTGCCCCACGGTGACGCGGTTTACGTCCTCCTCCAGTACTGTGGCCACGATCCACAGCTCAGAAGGGTCAGCGACGACGCCAATCGTCTCGTAGGCCCCCACCTGGTCGCCGGCCCGTTTATCAATTGAGACGACGATGCCAGAGAAGGGAACTGTGAGGAGTGTATTGGAGAGTTGCTCCGAGGCCATCACCTGCAGCCAATTGGCCCTCTCGACGCGTATCTGCGCCATCTCTACCTGGAGTTCCTGGATCGCCCGAGTTTGCTGTTGAGCTTGTTGTATCTGAGCCAACCTGGCCTGGGCCAGTTCATAATTCCACTCGTTCAGTTGCAGCGTCCAGATATATGCCTCCGTCGCTTCGGGCGGGTCCCAGGGGCGCTGGAGGGCATTTTGGTACTCGACCTGCGCTTGCTGTAGCTCTTGCTCTGCCTGGGCCGAGGCGATCTGGGCGGCCAACAGATCGGCGTTGGCCGCCGGCTGCGGCGCAGCAGCCGGCTCCAATTGTAGTTTTGCTATCGCCAGTTGCGCCTCGGCCAGCTCTAAATTGAACCTGGCCTCCACGGCCGCGCGCTCTGCATCAGGGGCATCCAGCTCGGCCAAAGGATCGCCCGCACTCACCTGGTCACCGGGTGATACGTGGACGGCCTTTAGCGTTCCTCCCACGGGGAACATCAGGGAGGCTTCCTGCTCCGCCGCCATCCGGCCCCGCAACTCGACAGTCTCAGCGATGCTGCCATAGGTCACGGTGTAAATGGAGCCAGGGGGCGGGCCGGCGGTGGGCGGCGGCGCAAAGGTTGGCGCGACGCCAGCGCCGGGCGGGCTGCAGGCGGTGAGAAGCAGAATAGCGAATAGCGAATAGCGAATAGCGAATAGCGAATAGCGAATAGCGAATAGCGAATGGCGAATCATCTCTGCGCCCCTGTCCTTCCGCCCCCCTGCACCTCCGCTCCCCGTCTCCTTCTGCTCCGACCAGGTTTCAGCAAACGCGCAATCCACGATCTGGGTCTCCTCCCTCCCGCCGCGCCACCGTCTGCGTGAGAATAGTAGGAATAATAGTAATAGTACCCATCCCCGCTGGGGGCCAGGCGGTTGAGCACCACGCCCAATACTTGGCCGCCCACGCTCACTAGCCGCTCAAAGGCCTGGACCGCCGCCGGCTTACGCGTCTCGCCGCAGTCAAAGACCAACATCGTGCCATCAGCCAGAGTGGAGAGCACGGCTGCGTCTGTGACCGCCAGCACGGGGGGGCTATCCAGGATGACGACGTCCGCCTGCTCTGCCAGCCAGGAGACGAACTCGCGCATGCGTTCGGAGGCCAGCAGTTCAGCCGGATTGGGCG
Source organism: Chloroflexota bacterium (assembly GCA_003648125.1). Next base: position 1,250 of record QMOE01000457.1, on the reverse strand, counting down.
GGCTGGACCCACTGGTGACGATTTGCAGCCCCGCGATCTCTGTTGGCCGCAGCGCCTGTTCCCACCCATCCGGCGAGAGCAGCGCCGCAGTCAGGCCCGGCTCTCTGGACACGTCGAATGCCCGGTGCACCCGGGGATGGCGCAGATCGGCGTCCACCAGGATCACCGACTGGCCGCCCTGGGCCATCACGGCGGCCAGGTTGGCAGACGTAAATGTCTTACCCTCGGTGGGCAGCGGGCTGGTGACCAGCAGCGTCTTCGCCGGGTGATCCACGCTGGAGAACTGGATGCTGGTGCGCAGGCTGCGAAACGCCTCCGCGATTGGCTGGAGAGGGTACTCGGCCACGACCAGAGCTATCTGACCGTCCATTTCCTTCAAGCGAGGCAGCGCGCCCAACACCCCGACAGGCAAGGTCTGCTTGACGTCCTGGGGTGATTTGATCGTATCGTCTAAATACTCTAACAAAAACGCGACGCCGACGCCGATCATCAGGCCGGTGACCGCTCCCAGGAGTGTGTTCTGCAGTGTGCGCGAGTTGACGGGCGCTGAGGGCAACTCGGCCGGGGCGTAGATGGTGATGGTGTCGGTGTAGCGGGCCATGGCCAGGCGGAATTCCTCAGCGCTGCTCAAGAGCACCACCAGGCGGGTCTGATCGCGGGTCATTTGGCTCTCCAGGCGGGTGCGTTCCAACTGGGCGAACTCTGAGGGGGCGCTCTCGGGGGCACCCAGGGCCGCGATCTCGGCCTGGGTCTCGGCGATGGACGTCTCCAGCGTCTTGATTTGGGTTTCCAGTTCGGACAGCCCGGTCTGAAAGCGGGCCTGCTGCTGGCTCGTCTCCTGCTCGATCAGCACCCGGGCGATGGTATCGGCCAGGGCCTGGGCCAGGACGGGGTCGTTGTTCTCGGCCGAGACGTGGATGAGCTGTGTGCTGCCGATCTGCTGGACGCTGATCATGTCGTCGACCTTGACGTCCGCCGGCAGCCCCAGCCGCTCCTTCACTTGTTGGAGAAAGAGGGGAAACTGGATCTTGGCGGCAAAGATCGCTGCCACACTCTCGACGGTGCGTGCGTTAGATACGGTATAGGGGTCGCTGAGGGGGTTGGTGCCCAGGTCTATCTCTAGCGTTGTGGTGGCGCGGTAGACCGGCGGGGCCGCGACGCTGACGTAAAAGGCGGCCCCGGTCGCCAGGACGGTGGTCAGCAGGATTAGCCACCAGTATTTTCTAATGATGGCAATGTATTGTCTGAGT
>QMOE01000456.1 GCA_003648125.1 Chloroflexota bacterium | reverse complement strand
CCAATTTGCGTCATTCCGAGCGACCAAAGGGAGTCGAGGAATCTCCGAATAGCTTTGCCTGCGAAAACGGAGATTCCTCGACTCCACTCCGCTGCGCTCCGTTTCGCTCGGAATGACGGATGTCCAGAGAGAGCTATGAGCACATAATTCACTACTATGTCAATTTTACTCTGTGGCGATAAGAATGTCATCAGGGAATGTCCCCTCCTCCCCAACTGAGATAAAACACACCTATTGGATTAACCATGTCAATTGACCAGCGGAGACGGAGAAGCATCCTGACAGTCAACATTGGCCTGGTCGCCAATCTGTTTCTGGCTGCGTTGAAAACGAGCATTGGCATCTTGGGCCACAGTCCCGCTTTGCTCGCCGACGGCATCAACTCTACCTCCGATGTGGCCTACGGTATCGTGGTCAACGCGTTCATGCGGCTGGCCGGTAAGCCGCCCGATGAAGAGCATCCCTATGGCCACAGCCAGATGGAAAGCGTAGCGGCGGTGGTCGTAGGTTCGTTTGTGATGACCACGGCCATTGCCATTTTCTGGAATACGGTCAACAATGTTTACGAGTTGCTGGTTGGGCAGGATGACTTTGGCGGGGCTGCGACCAGCGCTTTGTGGGTGGCGCTGCTCACAGTGGCGCTCAAGCTAGGGCTGACGGTTTGGACTCGGCGGATAGGCCGCCAGACGCGGAATGTCGCTGTGATAGCTCTGGCTTACGATCACCGCAACGACGTGTTCTCTGCCCTGGCAGCGACGATTGGTATTTTCTTTGGTCAGATGGGCTACCCCTGGGTGGACCCGCTGGCCGGGGCGATAGTCGCGCTGATCATTCTGCGCACTGGCATCGAGATATTGCGCGAATCAACGGCAGACTTGATGGGCACTTTGCCCGGTAGAGCGCTGGCCCAGCAAATCACCGAGTTGCTGACTCCCATCCCAGGCGTGTTGCAGGTCCAAGATATCTACGCTCACCGCTTTGGGCCATACCTGGTGGTCAACGTGACCATTGGTGTCGACGGATCATTGAGCGTGGTCACAGGTGACGAGATTGCCACTCGGGCCGAGCATGTTCTGACCGAACAGATTGAATATATGCGTCGAGTTCACATCCACTACCACCCGGCGACTTGTGCGATCGGCAATAGTTGACCTATGGCCCAAATTCGTGTATATTTAACGCGGAGGGAAAATTATGCCCCAAGGACGCGTTTTAGTAATAGAAGACAGCGCCGAGACACAACAACTGCTGGCCGAACTGGTGCTTGAACCTAACGACTACCAGATTATCACAGCCCTGGATGGAGAAGAAGGAGTCCGGTTAGCCGTGGAGGAGCAACCTGACCTCATTATCTTGGATATGAAACTGCCCAAGATGGATGGGCTTGAAGTGTTGCAGGCGTTGCGCCAGCAGGACGTTGATATCCCCACCATTTTTACCACCGTCCACGAATCCCCCGAATTGGTTGTGCAGGCCTTTCGGCTGGGAGCGCACGATTACGTCATGAAGCCTTTCGGTCCCGCCGAGATGCTGCGAGCGATCCAGCGCGCCTTATCCGCCACCAGGCTGGTTGAAGAGCGGGATCAACTCATGCAGCAATTGCTGGATGCCAACCAGCAACTGGAGCGTCAGCTTCAGGAACTGAACGCCATCTATACGATTGGTCGGTCGGTCACATCGGTATTAGATCTAAACCGTGTGCTCAACCGTGTGGTCGAGGCAGCAGTGTACGTGGCGGACGCCGAAGAGGGCTTGCTCTTGCTACTCGACAACGGGAAGGATGAGCTTTACCTGCGGGCGGCCAAGAATGTGGATGAGAAAGTGGCCCGGAACCTGCGCGTGCGCGTGGATGATAGCGTCGCAGGGCGGGCGATTAAATCCAATCGCCCCGTACTTGTGACCGGTGAACACGCCAAGGTCATCACAGGGTACCTGGTTCAGGCATTGCTCTACCTGCCGTTGCAGGTCCCCGACCGCGGGGTGATCGGTGTGCTGGGGGTGATCAATCGCCAGAAAGAGAGCTCGTTTTCCGAGAAAGACATATTCTTGCTCTCGGCCCTGGCGGATTACGCGGCCGTTGCCATCGAGAACGCACGCTTATTTGAATCGGCCGAGATTGAGCGAGCCAAGCTGGAAGCAGTCCTGCGACAGACGCAGGATGCGATCATCATAGTTGATGAGGATAACACAATTCGGCTGTGCAATGCGGCAGCTCGCACAGTGCTGGACCTGAGTGAGGAAGCAGCGATTCAGGAGATGGTCGCCGAGGACATTCCTAATCAAGTTCTGCGCGAATCATTCTCCCAGGCACAACAGACAGGACAAATTATACACACTGAAATACCTCTGAGAGACGGACGAACATTCAATGCGCAACTTACCCCTATCAAGGGAGTTGGGTGCGTGTTGATGATGCAGGACATCACGCATTTGAAAGAACTAGATCGCGTCAGATCCGAGTTCGTCGCCAACGTCTCTCACGATCTGCGTACGCCGCTGACTACTATCCAGGGCTATGTAGAGTTGCTGCCTCGGGTGGGGCCAGTGAACGAGCGACAGCAAGAATTTATCCAGTGCGTCCATGAAAGTATGCAGACTATCACCGAGTTGATCAATTCTCTCCTCGACATTGACCGGATCGAATCTGGGCTTGCCCTGGAAATGGCGCCTCATGATCTGGTACAAGTGATAGAAGAGGCAGTTCGAGACCTCCGGCCGCAGGCAGAAAAAAAGATGCAGGACTTGCGCTGGGATCCATCCCAAACGCTGCCGTTGGTGCGGTGTAACCCTCGCCGTCTGCGCCAGGTGATGGATAATTTGATTGGCAATGCGATCAAGTATACCCAGGAAAGTGGGTGGGTCGCTGTGAGCGCAACTGAGGACACGGGACACGTCGTGGTACACGTGACCGATAACGGGATTGGTATTCCCCTGGCTCAACAGCCCTACATCTTTGACAAGTTCTATCGCGTAGAGTCGGATGAGACGATAGGTGTCGTAGGTAGTGGGTTGGGGTTGGCTATTGTCAAGACGGTAATTGAGAAACATAATGGACGAATATGGGTCGAGAGCAAGCCAGGGAAAGGCAGTACCTTTAGCTTCGTGTTGCCTGCATTGCCTGCATAACCGCAATGTCATCACTTCAATAAATAGGGAGTGAGATGGGGGACCGCCAGCATCTTGCTGGCATCTGGCGACCAAGATGGTCGCGTTTCCCCAAGATGTTGAAAAAGATACCCGCGAGGTATCATCTCAATAATCCGGGGCGTGAATCTGTAGGGCGGGTTCCTTACCCGCCAATCGGTGGCAGCAGGTCGAGAATCTGCTCTCTGAACCAACAATTCCCGTTGGGCATTT
>QMOE01000455.1 GCA_003648125.1 Chloroflexota bacterium | reverse complement strand
GCCCTCATCCTTGCAGATCGTGATGCCTTCCGCGATCACTGGGGGTACGTGGAGCACCCCTTTGAAGAGGAATACCAGGAGTGGGCACACTGGATAGACAACGATCCTGATCACGATCCGTCGCTCTGGTTCCTGGCTGTGGATGGGGAGGAAATCACCGGCATGTCGTTGTGTCATCCCAAGACGGTCGAAGACCCGCAGATGGGGTGGGTCGAGTCGTTGGGTGTGCGGCGGCCCTGGCGGCGGCGCGGGCTGGCGTTGGCATTACTACACCACAGTTTCGGCGAGTTCTACCGGCGCGGCAAACGCAAGGTGGGCCTGGAAGTTGACACGCAGAGCCTCACCGGCGCTCTCCGTCTCTACGAGAAGGCCGGCATGCACGCAGATCGTCAATACGTTATGTATGAAAAGGAACTGCGTCCTGGAGAGGATCTGAGCACGCAGTCTTTGAAAGAGTGAGAAGCAAGGCAATGAACAATGAACATGAGAGACCAACACTGATCGTTGATGCTGACGACACGCTGTGGGAAAACAACATCTACTACGAGCAGTGCATCGCTGCTTTTGCAGAGTTGATGGTGGCACAGGGCTTTGGGCAGGAGGAAGCGGAGCACACTGTGGAAACGGTGGAGCGGGAGCGCATCCCCCAGGTGGGTTACGCGCCGCAAGAGTTCGCCCGCAGCCTGGTTTTCGCCTACCAACGTCTGTGCGAGTGTCACGGTCGAGCCGTCAAAAACGAGGTGTCAGATGATGTATGGGAGATCGGGCGGGCGGTGGTAGCGTATCCCATCGTCCTGCTCGACAGCGTGGTGGAAACCCTGGCCCGACTGAGCAACCATTGCCGCCTGCTCCTGTTGACCAAGGGTGACGAGGAAACGCAGGCGGACAAACTGGCGCGGTCGGGCCTGGGCCATTTCTTCGACGGGGTACACATCGTACCGGAGAAGGACGCCGGGGTGATTCGAGGACTGGTGGCCGAGTATGATTTGCGGCCGGAGCAAACCTGGATGGTCGGTAACAGCCCGCGCTCTGACGTCAACCCGGCGTTGGAGGCAGGCATCGGCGCCATATACGTCCCACATCCGAACACCTGGTGTATGGAGCACGAAGAGATTGCCGAGTCGGAGCGGGTGATCGTTTTGAATAGTTTCGGGGAACTGAACGAGATGTTCTTTAACGCCGTTCCAAAAAAATAATCATCCCAGTGTCATTCTGAGCGGAATGCAGTGAAGCGAAGAATCTCGCATTACAGCGTCTAAACCGTCTGTCCAAGGCGAGATTCTTCGCCTCCGCTGCGCTCCGGCTCAGAATGACAGGCTACGACCTGGGATACTTTAAATTCTGGAACACCTTAAGCCAAAGGGAGGCAAAAGACGTGATCAAGGCAGTGATCTTTGACTACGGCGGCGTGCTGATGCGCACCGCCAATCCACTTCCGCGCCGCGAACTGGAGCAGCAGCTCGGGCTGCCAGTGGGTGACGCGAGCAAACTGGTGTTCGGGAGCCCGCTCTGGGAGGACGTCCGGCTGGGCCACATCAGCGACGCCGAGTTCTGGGCCGACGTGGGCCGGCGGCTGGGGCTTGATACCGAGGCCACGGCCGAGTTCCGGCGCGCCTTCCGGGCCGGTGACCGGCTGGACGAGGAACTGGTATCTCTCATCCGCCACCTGCGCGACGCGGGCTACCGCACCGGACTGCTCAGCAACGGCCCGACCAGCAGGCGCCGACACCTGGAGCAACTGGGCATTGCCGACAGTTTCGATGTCATCGTCGTCTCCGGCTGCGAGGGGCTGCTAAAGCCCGACCCTGCGATCTTCCAACTGGCGTTGGAGCGGCTGGGCGTGGCGGCGGAAGAAGCAGTCTTTGTGGATGACTTTCGGGAGAACGTGGCCGCGGCCCGGCAGGTTGGACTGCATGCCACGCGCTTCCGTGGGCTGACGCCATTGCGCCGGTGGCTGCGCGACCTGGGCGTGCCCATCCCCGACCCTGTCCTCGATCCCCTGCCCGACGTGCGCGCCATCATCTTTGACTGGGGCGGCGTGGTGGAGGATTTACCGGACGACGCGCACATCGCCGCGTGGGAACGGCGTCTGGGGCTGGAAGTGGACACGCTGCCGGAGGCGCTGTGGGGTGAGGCGTGGCGGCAACTGTCGGTCGGCGCTATCACCAACGACGACTACACACAGCACATCGCCGCCGGGCTGGGCCTTCCCGACGCGGGGGCAGCAGGCCGTTTCATCGAAGAGTTCTACGCCGGTGACCGGTTCAACCCGGAGGTGATCGCCGCCATCCGTGCTCTGCGCGGCCACTACAAAGTCGCCTTGCTGAGCAACGCCTTTCCTGGCCAGGATGACCTGATCCGCGAGCAGTTCGGGCTCGATGTGCACTCCGAGTTCGACGCCTACGTCAACTCCGCCTATGTCGGCCTGCGCAAGCCCGACCCGGCCATCTTTCACCTGACGCTGGCCCGGCTGGGCGTCGCACCGCAGCAGGCGATCTTTTTGGACGATATGCTGCGCAACGTGGATTCTGCCCGCGAGTTGGGGATTCATACGGTGCAGTTTGTGGATCCGGCTGCGTCGCTGGCAGAGTTGGAGGCGTTGTTAGGACATTCGATAACGCGGATTCCAGGACATTAGCGGATTAAGAAATTTGTTCATTGTTCATTGGTTCATTGTTCATTGCTTGTGGAGGTTTGTTCACTATGTCAGCATCCAATACGCTTTCCAAGTTTGATTTCAAAACGACGGTCTCGGACAATCGTCTGGTTGGATTGTGGCGTATGATGACCGGCTTCCGGCTGGTTTACCTGGGGGCAGTCGCCGGTGTGGGCATCGCCGCTCTGCTCAGGACGGGCAACTATTTGTTACTGCGCTACTTTGTTGACGATGTCCTGGAACAAGAAAAACTTGGCGCTTTGCCGCTGATCGCACTGAGTTTCGTGGGGTTGGCGTTGGTTCAGGGCGCCTTCTCCTTCCTCAGCGGACGGTGGGCCGCCCAGACGGCGGAGGGGATCACGCGCCGGTTGCGCAACTACCTGTACGACCACATCCAGCGGCTGTCGTTCACTTATCACGACAAAACTCGGACCGGCGAACTGATCCAACGCGCCACCTCGGACGTGGATGCCGTGCGCCGATTCTTTGCCGATCAGGCCATCGGCATGGGGCGCATCGTGCTGCTCTTTGTGATCAACTTTGTTGCGTTGATCGAGTTGAATGCGCAACTAGCCCTACTCTCGATTGTGGTGGTGCCGCTGATCGTGGTCATGTCGGCCTTTTTCTTCACAAAGGTCTCAAAGGCTTACGAGGCTTTTCAGGAGCAGGAGGCCAAACTGTCCACGACTTTGCAAGAGAACCTG